>NZ_VFBD01000013.1:0-115992 GCF_011319765.1 Pseudoalteromonas sp. MB47
AAGTAGGTTATGTGTAGTGGGGCGGTGAACACCGCGCAATCTATGCACGACGTTATCAAGAGTACGAATCTCTTGCTGAAGCCACTTACTTTAAGTGTTGTGTTATTAAAAGCTCGTCTGAATCGAGTTTAACTATTCAGTTGTCCTAGTGACACAGAAACTTTCTGTTTAAGCTAAGGCCATTCGCCTCGCAGGCTCGGTCTCATCTTACGCAGAAATAGCAAATCAGTGATTTGCAAACCAATTTCTGCGTCCCCATCGTCTAGAGGCCTAGGACACCGCCCTTTCACGGCGGTAACAGGGGTTCGAATCCCCTTGGGGACGCCACATTACTTTAAGTAAGTAATGTATTGGAAAGACTATCTTTTAAATTTCATTTCAAATATAACTAAGATTTTTCAACTTAATATTCCTTATTCCCCATATATCTTTACGATATAGACTCCATATATTTCTAAAACTTTAATTCCTATAGATCACTTTTACAGATCATTTTAATACTTTATAGTATCTAGCAACTCATCAGCTAACCATAAGGAAATTAAAATGTTAGCTAAACGTGTTGTACTCATACTAATTTCTTTAGTCATTACTGCTTGCTCAGACTCAAATGAGGGAGTAGCGCTAGGAACGCTTGAGCGTGAGCGTGTGATCCATCCTGCAACGACTAACGAAATACTGATCGATTTACCCGTTTCAGCAGGCCAGTTGGTCGAAAAAGGGCAGGTGATTGCAAAGTTTGATGCCGAACTACAACAAGCGATTGTTGCTAAAGCACAAGCTCAATTAGCTCAAGCCACTGCATTTCTTGAAAAAACCTTGAATGGTGCTCGCCCCGAAGAAGTTGCTGCCGCATCAGCCAAAGTAGCAGCAGCCAATGCTGCATATACGCAAAGCGAAGCTAATTTTCGCCGTGCAAAAACCTTAGTTAAAGATAAACTCGCAAGCCAAGAAACCTTAGACAGTGCAACCGCTGCACGCGATGAGACTTTCGCTAATTTAGAATCAGCAAAGCAGAACTTAAATGAATTAACAAATGGTTCTCGCGTTGAAGATATTAATAGTGCGAAAGCGCAAGTTCAGGCGGCAGAAGCAGAACTAAAAGTACAGCAAAAATACCTCTCAGATCTGACAATTAAAGCGATGCGTGCTGGCAGGGTCGATAATTTACCTTGGCACGTAGGTGAGCGAGTTACTAAAGGCAGCCCTGTCGTTATTATTCAAGCAAACAGCGCACCTTATGCGCGCGTATATATCCCTGAACCATATCGTGCCAAGCTCAATCAGGGGATGACACTTACGGTTCGTGTCGATGGCATAGATAAAGATATTCAGGGTAAACTGACCTGGATTGCCACAGAGCCTGCGTTCACGCCTTTTTATGCCCTTAATCAGGAAGAACGTGCGCGATTAATGTATCTTGCTGAGGTAACACTACCCACAAGTGAAAATAATTTACCAACAGGCGTACCTGCTCAAGTGATTATGCCATGACTGAATCGGTGATCCATGCCAAAAGTTTGGTAAAACAATTTGGCGATTTAAAAGCGATTGATAACCTTGATCTAGACGTTGAGCAAGGGCAAATTTATGGCTTTTTGGGCCCTAATGGCTGTGGTAAAACGACTGCAATCCGTATGCTTACAGGGTTATTGAAGCCAACCTCTGGTGATATCAATGTGCTTGGCTTGAGTCTGCCAAAAGATGCTGAAAAGCTCAGAACACAACTCGGTTATATGACGCAAAAGTTTTCACTTTATGGTGACTTGACCGTACTTGAAAACCTAAAGTTCATGGCGGCGCTTTACCCGTTTAAAAAGCAGCAAAAGCAACAAAGAATTGACGAATTGCTCCATACCTATGGCCTTGATCAAAGAGTCGATCAAATGGCCGGAAGTATGAGTGGGGGCCAACGGCAGCGCTTAGCATTAGCTGCTGCAGTGATTAATAAACCGAAAATTTTATTTCTTGATGAACCAACATCGGCAGTCGATCCACAAAATCGCCGTGACTTTTGGGAAACACTGTTTGATTTAAGTAATGCCGGTACCACGATATTAGTCACCACTCATTACATGGATGAAGCCGAGCGTTGTCATCGTTTAGCCATTTTAGAATCTGGTATTAAACGCGCGGATGGCTCTCCAAAGCAATTAATGACAGACATGCACGCTCATGTTGTAGAAATCGCAGGGGCGCAAACCAGAGAATTAAAAAAACAGCTCGCAACAATCGACCATGTTATTTCAGCCACTCAGCTAGGTGCACAGCTGCGAGTATTAGTAAAAAAAGATGTTCAAGATCCCGTTGAGTTCATAAAACAGCAATCATTTTGTCAGGATACGTGGCAAGTAAATAGTGTGCGTCCAAGCCTTGAAGACGTGTTTGTCACCTGCACAGGGCAGGGCCGACAATGAGTATTGTGACTTCATTAAGCCGCATAAAAGCAATTGTAAGCAAAGAATTATTACAATTACGTCGCGATAGAATGACCTTTGCGATGGTGGTGATGATCCCCCTTATCCAACTGATTCTATTTGGTTACGCTATTAACACCAACGTTAAAGATATCCCTGTTGCAGTGGTCGATCATAGTCAAACTGCGCTCAGTCGCATTTTAGTACAAACAGTATCGGCGACAAATGTGGTTAAAGTGACAGATTATTACGACAGTATAGAGCAGGCACAAACAGCAATCGCTAGTGCGAAAGTGCGTGCTGTGCTGTTTATACCCCACGATGTGGCAAACCGACTTGCTCAGCACCCAACCGTTGGTTTTGGTTTGCCTGATGGCAGTAATGAGTCGTTAGTCCGGCCAATTGCGCATTGGTTAGTTGATGGCTCAGATACAATGGTCGCGTCGAGCATAAAATCGCTGCGCAATATGCCGCTTGCAGAGCTTCTCGATAAGCCTGCGAATCGAACGTATCCGACCTTTGAGACGACCTTATTTTATAACCCAGAGCAACGCTCTGCAGTGAATATTGTGCCAGGTTTAGCTGCTGTTATTTTAACCATGACGATGATTATGTTTACCTCTGCAGCCATTGTTAAAGAGCAAGAGCGAGGTAATATGGAGCTTTTAATTACTTTACCGTTAAGCTCACTTGAATTAATGATTGGTAAAGTGGTGCCTTATATCTTCATTGGTTTTATTCAGTTATTTATTATACTAGGTATGGGTAAGCTCTTGTTTCATATTCCTTTTGGAGGTGGTTTAGTCGCATTGGTTGTCGCAACCTTTGCGTTTATATGTGCCAGTTTAGTGCTTGGCTTAGTCCTTTCAACCATCGCTAAAAATCAGCTTCAAGCAATGCAAATGACAATTTTCATTCTGTTACCCTCGATATTATTATCAGGTTTTGTATTTCCTTATGAAGGCATGCCAAAGGCAGCGCAATGGCTTGCTGAGTGCCTACCCGCAACGCATTACCTGAGGTTAATACGTGGAATCGTGCTAAAAGGTGTCAATCTAATAAGCATGAGCAGTGATTTACTTTGGCTGTTAGCCTTTACAATTTTGGGCTTGGCTGTGGCTGCATTTAGGTTTAAGAAAACCCTTGATTAGGCTAGGCAATTTAAGACATATGTGCTTAACTAAAGTGTAATTTTAATTCTTTTTGAGTCGATGTAAGCGTGTGGCGAGTATTTTGGGTGGCGGTGCTACTAGTGACGTTTGATTGCTATGCAGCAACGATAAACCTAGCCCATACCATGAAGCATGAGCACTTTAATGAGCTGTTAAGCACACTTGCTGAACAAAGTGGCTTGACGGTTAACTCTGTATTAGTTGACCAAAAGGCGCTAAAAGTCAGGCTGGTGCAAAATACCAGTACCAGCACCTCTACAGACGTTGTTATTGTACCTGCTGATCATTTAGGCCTTGATAAATATGCCAACTACAGCGTTATCCCAGACTCACTCATAGCTGATACCACAGACAAGCGAACCTTAGAAACAGCAAAGCTAAACAACAAGCTCTTAGGTATACCCATCATTCAAGGCAATCACCTGTTACTTTTTTATAATAAGCAGTTTGTTAAAGAGCCAATAGAAAATTGGCAGGATATATACCGAATTCAATCATCATTGCCTGAAAAAGTGAAACTCGTTACATGGAGTTTTATGGAAATGTATTGGTTTATCCCGTTCTTATCGGCTTTTAATGGCGACCTAATTGTAGATAACCATGTTCAGCTTAATACACCAGCAATGCAATCGGCTCTCAAATTTGTTTGGGATTTAAATAAACAAAATCTGGTTGATAGACAGTGCGATTACACTTGCTCAAATAATGCATTTAAAGCGCAGCAAGCTGCCTTCACCATCGATGGAGCTTGGGCATTAAAAACGTATGAGCAAGCGCTTGGTGATAATTTAGCTGTGCAGCAATTGCCGAAACTTAATGGTGAGTATATGCAGCCTTATTACTCTACCTTTGTGTTGGCATTTCCAAATGATGGCTTAAATGGCGTTAATAAAGACAATTTGATCAAATTTGCTAAATTGGTTCAAGCAGAAAAATTTCAAACAATGATTTGGCAAAAGCTTCAAGATATCCCCGTCAATACAGAGGTGTTAAATAGTTTAAAATCACAACAAGGCACACAGTTAGCAACCTTAATTGAAGCGATGCAATTTACAAAAGCGATGCCTTCAACCGCATCGATGATCATCGTATGGGAAGTATTAAATAAAGGATTTATTCGCTATGGCAGTGGTGCCCTAACTGCTGAGCAAGCGGGGCTTTTTATGCAAGGGTTGGCAGAGCGTTCGATTGCCAATGAAGGGGATGAATGAGTAGTCCACGCTTTAGCCGCGCCTTATTTATCAGTGTATTACTACTGGTTATTATTCCCCTACTGATCCTTGCAGGTTTGATGATTGGGCGTTTCTATTTAAGCTCAATTGACCAAGCAAATACGAGTTTGCAATGGCAAGCTAGAAATAATGCAGCCAGTCTTGAACAACTCTTATTTAAGCTTGAGAAAAATAGCCAATTACTAAGTAGCACTAAAGCGATAACTGAGCTGCCAAATAAAGTGGTGTACTCACAGTTCGCGCTTGTGCAGTTACAAGAGTTTGTTGCCCAAAACCCACAAATTAACGCATCAATTGTTATTGATAATCAGGGGTTTATAGTTGAAGGGTATCCGATTACTTCTTTAAATTTGAACTATAAACTCACTAAAAGCATTCTCGACAGTGCTCAAACATCAACAGAGCAAAACACAATTCAAATTATCGATAACCCACAAGTCACTGAGCTACTCGCACCTTTGCAGGCAAAACAAAGTGCTTTACTGGCAATTACATCTAAGTTGTTACATGAGCAAGATTCTCTCAGTGAGCCAATAATTAAAACGGGCGTGTTAGTGTCTTTTGTGCCTTTATCAGAGGCGTTAAAGTGGCTTGCAATACATAATGAACAACCGGTTTATCAAGCGGGTAAGCAGGTACAAATTACAGCACAAGGTAACATTTTATATAGCGTGGGCGATGCTGGCGATAACGGCAAATTAATGGGGCAGGCCTCAATCAGTAATGTTTATTTTAAAGGTAAGCCAACCAGTTTACAGTTCCAAATTAATGAAGCAAAAACCACATACACCAGCGCTGTAAAGCAAACGGCCATATTGGCAGGATTGTTAATTGTCGGACTCTCTATTATTTCATTTATCTTAGTGCGTTGGTTGACGGCACGGCTCCATAACCCGCTAAATCGCATTACTACTCTTAGCCGAGAATATGCATTGGGTAATTACAAACAAGATACCGACGATTTTCATTATCAAGAGTTTAAAGATATTGCAGATTCGCTCAGCAGCATGGCTGATACCATTGATATACAAATTACTTCATTGCAATTAGAAAAACTTCGCGCTGAGCGCTCTGAGCAAGTTAAAAGCCAATTCTTAGCCAATATGAGCCATGAGATACGCACTCCAATGAATGGTATTGTGGGCTTTTTGCAGCTACTCAATAAAAGCACGCTAACACCAGAGCAAGCAGAGTTTGTAAGGCAAATTAATAACTGTAGTGATGTGTTATTAACCGTGATTAACGATATTCTCGACTTTTCAAAAATAGAGGCCAATAAAATAGAGCTCGAGTCGCGACAATGTGATTTAGTCGCGCTTTGCCATGACCTTATCTTACTATTCAAACCGAGTTGTGATGCCAAAGGAGTTGGCTGCCGGCTTGACGTCTCCCCATTACAATCGCTGAATGTTGAATGTGATGAAATACGTGTTAAACAAGTGCTGATTAACTTGCTTTCTAACGCCGTTAAGTTCACCCATCAAGGAGAGATCGTTCTTTCGCTTATTCTGCAAAGCCGAGATGAACACCAGACAGCCGTCGTGTTATCGGTAAAAGATACAGGCATAGGTATCGCTGAAGATAAAATAACGGCCTTGTTTAATCCTTTTGTTCAGGCGCAAACTAGCACAACTCGTGAATATGGAGGGACCGGTCTTGGGCTTGCCATCAGTAAAGGAATGATTGATTTGATGGGTGGCACTATTGCTATCGACAGTGAGCTTGGCAAAGGCTCCGAGTTTACGGTTAATGTTAATTTTAAATCACTAAACCCACAGGACGCTAGTGCAAAAGTACACCAATCAGATGAAGACACTCAGTTCGATTTTAAAGCCGTCGACAAGCCAATATTAATTGCTGAAGATAACCCGATTAACCAAATTGTTATCACTAAGTATTTAACTCAATTAGGTCTAAATTATGAATTGGCAGAAAATGGAAAAATTGCCTGTGAGAAAACCCTAACACAAAACTACGCATTGATTTTAATGGATATTCAAATGCCGGTGATGGATGGATTAACTGCCAGCGAAAACTTACTTGCAAGGCCAGATTTTGATACGCCGATTATTGCAGTCAGTGCTAATGTGATGAAAGACGACATCGAAACAAGCGCAAAAATTGGTATCAGTGACCATATCGCAAAGCCAATTAATTTTGCTGAACTTGAAAAAGCACTCGCAAAATGGCTATCTCAGCAATCGCCGAAATAGCCGGTATGAATCAAAAAGTGTTGTTATCTTTTTTCTGAATTAACTCAATTGCATAACCATCTGGGTCTTTAACAAATGCAATTTCAGTTGTGCCGCCTTTTACAGGACCCGGCTCACGACTCACATTACCGCCAGCAGCTTTAATGTCTTCGCAGGCTTTATAAATATTATCAAACTCGATAGCAATATGACCGTATGCATTACCTAAATCATAACTGTCTGTATCCCAGTTATAAGTAAGCTCAAGCACGGTCGAATCTTTTTCGTCACCATAACCGACAAAAGCAAGGGTGTAGCGGTACTCTTCGTTGTCTGCACGGCGCAGCTCTTTCATACCTAATACCTGCGTATAAAATTCAATTGATTTATCTAAATCAGCAACGCGAAGCATTGTGTGTAATAAGCGCATTTTAAGCATCCTCTTTCTTGTCTTTAAATTCGCACAATTTCAATAACGCAGCATGGTACAACGCTGCGCATTAAAATTATTAAAAATGGATTATAAGTTATTTCGATTGCATGCACAGTAGCATTGAGACAAAGCGTTTAATATGAAAACGGTGACGTTATGCAGCAATGAATAGGGATTGCTGCATAACAATGAGGTTTTTGCGGTATAAGTGAAAGCTTAGCTTTTCACTTTACCTTTAAGTACATAAATTTCGCCATCAAAGCTCCCTTGAATTGTCAGGCCTTGACCCGCCAACTCTTTAAGATATTCGATATGTTCAGTAGTGATATGTTGCCCCGGCACTAACAGAGGGATACCAGGAGGATAAGGCGTCACTAATCCGGCACAAATTCGATTGTTACTTTTGCTAATTGGCACAGATTCACGTTCGCCATAGAATGCATCACTAGGAATACAGGCTAAGTCTATAGCAGGTAGGTTCTCTGGTAGGCGTGTGCGCCTCATTGAAGTGGCAAGTTTTACTTTACCGCTATCGAGTTTCTTAAGCGCATTGTAAAGGCGAATGATCTTTGAGCGTGTGCCGCCAAGAGTCAGTAAAACTAAAATGGTGCTGTGTGTATATTTTTCGATTTCAAGGCCAATTTCATCTAATAGAAATTTATGAATATCCTTTAATGAATACGGTAACTCACTAATATCGATAAGGATCTTCAGCGGGTCGTGACCCATGTTATCGCCACTAAAATGTGGGAATATATCCATGAAATCTTGTTTGTCGAGCACTTTAATATGTTTCAGTGATGCCATTTGCTGCTTAAACTCAGCAACGTGATTCAGCAGGGCATTTAGTAATTTATAACCTTCCATTTCTAATTGCTTTTGGCATACATCCAGCGAGGCAATGAGCTGATATTTTGGTGAGGTACTGGCGTAAATACTGTAGATCTCACGAAAGAAATCGGCATCGAAATCAGGGTCATTAACATGAATATAAGACGCCTGAGAGAACGCTGAAACCACTTTATGTGCCGAATGGGTAACATAGTCTGCGCCAGCATTAATAGCTGAGTAGTGGCGTAAACTTGGATGGAAAAGCGAGTAAGCAAACCACGCTTCGTCGATAAACACTTTAATACCGTGCTGGTGTGCAAATTCAACCACTTGTTTTAAATCGCTAAGCAGACCATCGTAAGTACAGCCGGTTAAAACCAGTAATTTAGCATCGCTATTTTGCTCAATCGCTTGCTTAATGTCAGCCAATGAAGGGGGCGCGAAGATACCATATTTAGGATTTAAAATACTCGATAAATAAATAGGTAAACTAGCCGATTGCAAAATGCCGTAGTGTACTGATTTATGGCAGTTTCGGTCGATGATCACCTTATCGCCTTTACGTAGTAAAGTTTGCAAAATAATCTTATTTGAAGTGGATGACCCATTGGTAACAAAGTAGGTATGTTTTACTTCAAATGTTGCCGCCGCTGATTCTTGAGAGCGGCCTATGGTGTTGGTGCTGTCTGATAATGAGCCAAGCGAGTCGACAGAAACCGACAGGTCGCCAACAAATACGTTACGGCCATAAAACTGATAAAAGTCTTTAATATACGGAGAATTTCTAAAGCTAGCACCGCCACTGTGACCAGGTGTGTGCCATGAATCGTTCGATTCACCCACATAACGACGGTAGGCGGTCCAAAATGGCGTTTCTGAACGGTCATCAAAGTCATTGATCATATAGCCCAAGATTGCTTCGGGGTCTGAAATGACCTCATCTTTAAAAAAGAAAGATTCAATTTCTTCTGACTCGTTAACTATCTCCAAGCCTTTCGTATCGTCACCAATAACATAAACAGGCAGTTCTAGGCGTATGCCTTTTAATTGCTCGATAAAACGGCTATAGGTGCGCTCGCCATTGTTCAGTACATCCCAACTAAGTACTACAGCTTGAATATCGCCATCTTCCTCTACATATTTCAACGCCTGCTTGAGCTCTATGCACTCGATAATGTCGATATCAACATCACTTCGTTCAAAATTAGGGATTGTTTTTGCTAGGTTCGTTGAAAGCTCTTTTAAGGTGGCAGGATCTTGTTCAATTAACAAGATACGAAGTAAAGGTAACATAGCAACTCATATAAAAAATTTCACATTACTCAACAGCATAACGAAAGGATGGAAGCTTGTGAAATGATTACGCTGATATTTTTTGTTCCGATACTGATTATACTTTTTTCGTGTTAATCGCAGATAGTTGAAATTACATGTTCTTACTGTAAAAGTAATGCTTAAGTAAAAGGTTAATTGAGCACTCTGCGATAAAAGCACTCAAGCCAGATACAGATAAAAATAAAGATAAACATGCTAGGGAGAATAAAACATGGCGTATGTTGCCAATTTCAAAACTGTAGTCATCTCTACATTGTTTGCGTTTTGTACGAGCGCAGTTAATGCAGATGAAGTCTCAGATTCAAACAATAAAAAGTCGATACCCGAAGCCACTAAATTTGTGACCCAGCATAAAGGCACCTTTAATGGTACAAAGCTGAAATACCAAGCTGTAGCCGGTGAAACTTATTTGTTAAACAAAAACGAAGAGCCTAAAGCTGCTATCTTTTCGTTTGATTACCTAGCTGCAGATGACAACAAGAACAGACCCGTAACATTTATCTGGAATGGTGGCCCGGGCTCATCGTCTAATTGGTTACATATGGGCGCTTATGGTCCGAAACGAGTCGTGGTACCAAGCGATGCAACGGCTCCTGGATTGGCTCCTTACGAATTAAAAGATGCGCCTGAGACGATACTTGATGTGACTGATATGGTGTTTGTGGACCCTGTTGGTACAGGTTACTCGCGCGCCTTAGGTGACACTGACAGCAAAGCCTTTTGGGGCTTGAATCAGGATGCATCTGCTATTGCTGATTTTATTGCCCAGTGGCTAACAAAAGAAAACCGCTGGAATGCGCCAATATTTTTATTGGGAGAGAGCTATGGTACAACTCGAGCAGCAGCGGTTTCTAAAGTACTGATGGATAAACACCTGATTAATGTAAATGGCATTATTTTTGTATCACAAGCTTTAGACTATCAAGGTTCAAGCCCTTATGTTGATGACAACATCATTTCTTACATCACTTACATACCCACACTTGCTGCAACCGCTTGGTATCATAAAAAAGTAGACACATCTGGAGATTTTGAAGCGTTTATTGATGCGAGCCGACAATTTGCAGTTGATGAATTACTACCAGCCTTATTTAAGGGGAATGCCCTTAGTAAAGCTGACCGAAAGCAAATTGTTGACGGCCTTCACCGTTATACAGGGCTAAGCAAACAATATATTGAGCAGGTTGATTTACGCATTAACGCCTTTAGATTCGCTAAAGAGTTATTGCGTGATGAGGGCGTCGCAGTAGGCTTTCTTGATGGACGTTATAAGCTTGATGAACGAGACGATTTAACAGCAGCTCCTAAGCAAGACGCGTCAAAAGTGATAGGGCCAGCATATAAAGCGGCACTGATGAAATACATGCGCACAGATTTAAACGTACAGTGGAAAAGAAAATACCTAAACCCAGGCGATCCTGAGTTATCAGATAACTGGCGCTGGCGCACAGCTCCTGATGGACAAGGCTGGGAGCCAAGGTACGTCAATACAGCGCCAGATTTATCTTATGTGCTTCGCAGCAATCCACAAATGAAAGTGATGGTCGCCTCTGGTTATTACGATATTGTCACGCCATTTTTTGATGCTGAATACACCTTAAATAGACACGGTATATACGCTGATAAAATTGACTATCACTATTATCACGGCGGTCACATGATGTATGTTCACGAACCAGCAAGAGTGGCGCTGTTAAGAGATACGCGAGAATTTATTAAAAAGCAGGTGAGCCAAAACCCACGATAATGACTAGGAACATTGTGCCAAACCCTGTGTTAGGCACAATGCGCAAAGGGTGTGATAGAAAAGGTTAAGAACGTTACACATATAGTGCCTATCAAGGATTAACCATTGGTGCATATCGACCATATTTGTTGCCAATGTTTGCCAATATCTGCCATAATCAAAGACTGTAAATATATAGGAATTAACTATGGCAACTTTAAATATCTCTATTCCAGATGAAATGCGCTCATGGATTGATGCCCAAGTTGAGTCAGGTCGATTCTCAAATGCAAGTGATTATATCCGCGATTTGATCCGCCATAATCAGAGTGAAAAAGATGCTATTAGAATGGCATTAGTAGAGGGTGAGCTAAGTGGTGAGAGTGAGTTAACGGTTTTAGATATTATATCCAAATCCAAAAACAAAACTTAAAGCGAATGGCTAAATATATTCTCTCTAATAAAGCTCAGTATGACTTGGAGCGTATTTTTCAGTACACCGAAATTGAATTCGGTGTTTCTCAAGCAGAAAACTATTTAATTGGAATTCATGAAACGCTAATGGCTTTGTCTACTGAGCCGAGCCTTGCTCAAGATGTTAGCGATATCAAGCCTGGATATTCTCGGTATATATTTAGAAAGCACTACATCTTTTTAAAAAAAAGAGCCAACGATATTTTCATTGTGAGAATTCTGCATCAACAAATGAAGGTTCAACTACATCTAACAAGCTAATGCAGGTCAGCAATAATACTTAATTACTCTGTCTTTTCTTTAAACTCACACAAATCTTCGATAATACAGCTGCCGCACTTAGGTTTACGAGCCGTACACACATAGCGGCCATGTAGGATTAACCAGTGGTGTACATCGACCTTAAATTCTTTAGGTACCACTTTTTCTAATTTTTGTTCTACAGCCACCACATCTTTACCCATAGCAAACTTAGTGCGGTTTGAAACGCGAAAGATATGGGTGTCTACAGCGATAGTCGGCCAGCTAAAAGATAATAAAGGTAGATTAGGTTGTTGTGTTTGGTATACACTTCGCGACCTCTTAAATTTACTGCTTTGAAAAACATGGAAAATTACCAACAGCCCAAACCTTTAGTGTATAGCTACATTCGCTTTTCTACCTCAGAACAAGCAAAAGGGCATTCACTCAAACGGCAGATGAAATATGCGAAGGACGTGGCAGAACGCAAAGGCCTAGAGATTGATAGTTCACTAACGCTTCAAGATTTAGGGGTCAGTAGCTTTAGAGGTCAAAATGCTACCAAAGGCGTGTTTGGTGGCTTTCTGAGAAAAATTAATGAGGGTGAGGTACCAGACGGTTCAATCTTAATAATTGAAAGCTTAGACAGGCTCTCAAGGGCTACTATGACCGAGTGTAATAGCATCATTACGCAAATTATCAATGCTGGAATTACGGTTATTACGGCAATGGATAACAAGGAGTACAACAAGGAGCTAATCGATGGTAATCCATTTGAGCTTTTAGGGATGCTGTTAATTTTTATGCGGGCTAATGAAGAGAGCCAAACTAAGTCCAAAAGGGCTCGTTCGACAATAATCAAAGAGTGTGAGAGCTGGCTTGAAGGAAAGCGAGGCTTTAAAATTTCCTGTGGTAAGCCTCCTAAATGGTTGAAGTGGGATGATGAAGCAAAGGTATTCAAGTTTAAGTCTCGTGAGAAGGCAATCATGCTGAAAAAGCTTGAGCTCTACAAGGCTGGTTATGGCGCTTTGAAAATTGCTGAGCTAGTCAACGAAGAGTTTGGTGAAGGCACCATGCATTATTCAGGTGCAAATATTTACAAAGAAGTTAAACGACGTAACCTTATTGGCGAGTTGAGTATAAGTTCTGATGATTATCACTACACATTAGAGAGTTATTACCCTTCATTAATGAGTCTAGCAGAATTTGAACAATTACAAATTGACTCAAAGGGTAGAGGGGGGCTAAAACACAAAGCGAAATTTATAGGAATTCTTTCAGGTGTTGAAGTATTCAAGTGTGGAACATGTGGTTATGCAGTGAACTCGCATGTTAATTGGCGTGGTAAAGAACTTGAGGATGTTCCCAGTAGCCACAAGCGCTATGGTTGCGCCGAAGCTAAAAGAAGTGATTTATGTGGTATGAATAAAACTGTGCCTCTAGAACACGCAGAGAATGCGATAGTTCGATTCTGTCAGGACAATGTCAATCTTAGAAGCATTTTACAGCAAGATGATGTTAGTGCGTCTATTGCAAAACAGGAGTCTGCGCTTTTACAAAGGCTAAAGGAGAGTGAGTCTGAAATAAGCAACCTTGTACAGTTCATAGCCCAAGGAAATTCAGCCCCTAAGTCGATTTTGGCAAAGTTGAATTCACTGGAAAAGGAACAAGAGAGTGTTAATGATCAGCTTCAATCGTTAAACAATAAAAAAGTAAAAATTCGAAATACCATGAGGGATGAAGTTTCAGATAGGTGGTTAGGCTTAACGAAAAACTTGAGAACTCTGAGTCCTGAGCAGCGCATGCCAATTCGTCAGTTAGTTAAAGATACCTTTAAAAAAATAACGCTACAGGTAGGTATCAAACAAGAACATACAGGCGGGCTGTCTTCTTTTATTGATGCCTTTGGTGGTAATAATAGTAAGTACTTTGACTTAACATGTGAGTTCCATAACGGGCAAAAGCGACTGCTAAGAATTCACCTAAAGACTGGTGAGCTAGTTCAAGGCATGGACCTTAACAGTGTCTAAGTTGAGCACAGCTCCCAAATCGTTGTACAACACTTTATAGATTAAAATCGTTGTACAACGATGATTTATAAGGATTTTTTTTGCTTTTTATGTTGACTGTGATGATGTGTTGAATAAGAATGCTGCCCTTAATTATTGCAACAGATTGTCACTATCTATTCACTGATAATCGGGACGTTTCCATTTCTGTATTAGTCTACGGCGCAGTTTTACACGAAATACCATTGTTATTATCAATGATACATCTGTTGCTAGGTATATATTATTATCCTAATAGGTGTCTAGTAGTGGTACGTAAAAGAAAAGTATTGAATGAAAGTTGGGTCTCTGTAGATGGTGTCCCTGTGCATATAAACGTCATCGAAGGTTCTGGATGCGATGAAAGAATGCTCAGTAGGTTCAAGCGTCAAGTTGACCTAATGTTGCAGCATGACAGAAAAGTTTTGGCTATCCCCCTGACTGTTAACTTTATGAGTCAGGAATCCTCTAATTGTGAGCAATATGACAGATGTGTGGAACTCATCAATGAAGGTAAGAATACACTTATGTCTGAGATGATAAGGGATTTTCGGGTATACCTAAAGTCAGGCTATGGCAGGGAAAGACAGCGCGAGAGGGTTGCTAAAGGGAAAAAGGCTCGACGAAGGACGATTAAAATTAATAGGTTAGGCTTCCTGTGGGCAAGGGAGTTTTCTAAGAAAGGCGACTACCCACATTATCACTTATGGCTGCTAATTGATGGAAGCCAGCTGAAAAGTGCATTTAAGCTAACACAGAAGCTAAGGTCTATTGCGAGTCACTATAATTTCACCCTATTTTACCTTAAAGGTACTTCATGGCAACTCGACCGAAAAGACCCCTCGTTATATTGGAGTTTTCTGTACCATTTATCGTATGCAACGAAGGAAGCGAGTAAGGACTACACACGAAAAAGCAAAAATGCCAACGGTTATGACTCTAGTAAGCTTCGCCCTCCTTGTGAAAAAAGTCGGGGTTCGCTTACTTGGAAAGGCTTCCAGTTAGGGTGCATTGAACAACACCTAAACGCAGGCAAAGTTTTCACTATTGATAAACACCTAGATAGACTGACTTACAGAAGCTTCAAGCATTTAAAAGAAGAGATCGCTCATTTAGCCTTATAGGCTTGAAGTAGTCTTGACCCGTGTTTGTTTAAGTCTGCTAACCAGCCTCTCAAGCTATGCCTAAAGGCTCTGTGTCTTCGTTCTATGCGAGACCAGTAACTCACCATTCCATGTTATAACTCTATTGGTGTGGGTTTTAAGTTGTGGTCAATCATTTAGGGGGGTAGTCGTTATGGTTTTCAATTCACCCCCTTATACATATGTCTGTAGCGCTTGAGAATTGAGACATGATATTTGAAAATCCTTGTGTACCAGAGTTTTTTGAAGAAGCCTTGCCAAATAAGGTATAAGTATTAACTTGAGCAATCATGAACAAAGGGATCGTAGTTGATAACTCAAGAAATTAAAAGGTTATTTGGTGCTCGGTCATTTGTTCAAGCTGTGTTTCGGTACGAAAAGTTAGGCCTCTGCGGCGCAGGGAGATTGGCCTCACTTTTTATCACTGCCAGTTGGCTAAGACTGCTTTGATTAGCGTAGTCGGCTTTAAAATCATTCATGTGGAGCCTTATAATCACAGAGCTTTAGTCGTATGGCAGTCTTCTATAGGGAAGCGAGCGCATTCAATTTCTTACGAAGCCAAGTGTAGTTAAACAAATCAATGTGATTTTAGCTGCGTCACATCGTTGTACAATACTGTATGGTAGTTGAGCAACCAATTGTTTCTATAGCGAAAAGTGTTGCAGCATAAGATTTTTGGCTTTAGTATGCGTATGTCT
The DNA here is from genome assembly GCF_011319765.1 of Pseudoalteromonas sp. MB47. Taxonomy (NCBI): domain Bacteria; kingdom Pseudomonadati; phylum Pseudomonadota; class Gammaproteobacteria; order Alteromonadales; family Pseudoalteromonadaceae; genus Pseudoalteromonas; species Pseudoalteromonas sp. MB47. The sequence goes on from NZ_VFBD01000013.1 coordinate 15,941, forward strand.
TTAGGTGAGCCCATCAGACATTGCCCGATAATTGGCCCCTTCGCTCGTGCAAACCTAAAGCCAGTCATATATGAAAATCCGAGCAGCTAATTTTACATTCGCTTCGGTCCGATACCTGATGGAGTGTCCCATCAATTTACTTATTGATGAACAACTAACAGACATCGCGTAGAGGTGTTTGCTTATATGACTGAGGCATGAGAATTTTATGATCCCAATTGACGCTACTAACCAAGGTTTAATCCTACAGGAAGGCCTGCAACTTGCACTCATAGATGTTGAAGGAAACGTTCTAGAGCAAGGCGAACTAGTCAGCACTGCGGTATTTCAAGCGATGACGGCTCAAGTTATTGAGCAGTTCTGTAGTCGGTTTACAGCTTTTACCAAGGATGACTTTAAAAATCATGATACGAAGACTAGTTGATTGATGAGCTAGCTGGCCTAAAAACTAATGGTTTTGGGCCTATCAAATTGAGCTAGCCAATAGGGGGCCCAAAAGGAGGGGGGTTGGATTTTGAGCCAGGCCTGATATTGTATGGGGGTTTTGAGCTATGGGTTTGAGATATGAGCCAAAGAACATTTTTTTATTGTCGCGTTTCGACTACAGAACAGACAGTTAGTAACCAAGTACTTGCATTCAAAAATCACGGCTATGAAGTAAACGATAACTTTGTAGTAAGCGAGAATGTGTCTGGAGCCGTGACTGCTATGGAGCGCCAAGAGTTTCGTAACCTATACGAGCACAAGCTTTATGATGGAGATACGCTCGTAGTCTTGAAGCTTGATAGGTTGGGTAGGGACAATATAGATGTCCAGAATACGATTGAAATGTTGATAAATAAAGGGGTTAAAGTTCACTGCTTAGATTTGCCAACAAGGGACTTATCCACAGCCGAAGGAAAGCTAATGCTTCAAATGTTTAGTGCTTTTGCAGAGTTTGAGCGGAGCAGAATTCGGGAACGTGTGAAAGAAGGGCTGGCAAGGGCAAAGGCAGAAGGAAGGCCTTGTGGCAGGCCACCTAAGGCTACGCCATCAAAAGTAGCAGAGTTGAGAAAAAGTCACTCACTTATTGAAGTGGCTAAACTACTTGGTATTTCGGTTTCGTCTGTAAAACGCCTGCAAGCTGAATTCAGGAAAAAATAATTTTAGTACAATTACGCCTAGAAGGAGCTACCTACCCTACTTTAGGGTAGGTAGCCTTCTATTTCTTTAGCCCTTTGCTGTAGATAAGACTTCATTTTATCTTCATTTTCAGAAAAGTAGAGCTCTTGCTCTGCATAGTAAATCAAGTCGTCGACTAATGCGCTCATCAAGAAGAAAACTAGATCTTTAAGCTTTTTCAACTCAATTAGATCCAAGTTAAATTCAGCATCTATCTGCTCAATTCTATTACCGTGAGCAACCTTATTGCGATTCTCAAGTAGCTTCTCGTCAATAAACACGCTCTTAGTATCTAAGCTCCCAGCATAGTCAATACCAACAATATTAAGTATTGACTTAAACACTTTTAGACTCAAGTTATCCTTGGTGTTGACGATTGTCTTATCTCGTTCGTGGCGAGAGAAACCTCTGGGTAATGAAAATTTTCTGTTAAGGTTATTTTGAAGTTTGTTTATAAGGTTCAGCTCGTTAACCATAGTTAGACTTTCATGCGACTTATCGACTTGACCAATTAGCCCTTTTAGAGAGATAGCTTTAAAGTTATCTGTAAGAGCTCCAATATCTACTCTCATATCCGATATATGCTCGAGGTAAGCTTTGGTTGCGTTCTTAACGAAGCCTTCCCAGTGTGAGTAAAGTAACAACACTGTTGACTTGATAATTAAGAGCTGATTCTGTTCAGTCTCCATTAGCAAAAGGTTGGCAACCTCTTTTTTCCTCCAACCTAAATCTGCCTCAAGCATAGCAATAAAGTCTTCTGAACTCATAGTGCCTACTCAAAGAAATTCTTGGAGAATGCTGTTAAGTCTCTAAAGCGCTTGATAGGTTTCACACCACGGTCAAGTCCCTCAATTACCTCAGGTGCAGCGTATAGCTGTTTTATTTTTTCAACAAGCTGCGCGTTACCAACATCTTCAATGTTGTCTATATTTCCAGCAATGCCACTTGTAACCATTTCGAAGGCACTAACATTAAAAGGCCCCGAGAATTCACCTCTTTGGGCGTCATACTTTTTAAATGATGATTCAGCTAATGCTGGACTCAATTTGTCAAAGGTTCTCTTGAACACACCTTCGAATTGTTCCATGGTATTAGTATTCATTAATCTAATAGTTTCTTTGTCTATAAAATCGCCGATTACAGTTTTGCTAATTGGCTCATAGTCATGAAAATTCGTATCACCGTCAAACCCTATCAACATTCTAAGAATTAGTTCCATATGGTACTCCTTCTCAAGGTAGTGTTCTTTGAGTGGCTTAATACATTCTAGGAAGTTAGGGTACGTTTTAAGCTCATTCACTTTGTCATAGAATGGAGGCTTAATCATTAGCATCAAACAGTTTCTCACTTCTTGTGGTGATAGCTCTGTTCCGCCAGTATTAAGCCTCTGGAAGAGCTCATATTGAGCTTCGTCGCTATTTTCAGTGAGGATTATGTTTACTTTAATCTTCGACTTCTTGAACTCTCGTTGAGTTGACACAGGTAGGTCGTCCCACACTCTCCCTTCTAAGGACGGAATATACTTGCACAACGTTAACGTTAAAGGTTCAGAATCTCGTAGTACTCCAGTTAGCTGGAATATGGTTGATAAGCGTTGTACTCCATCGACTACATGCCAAGTACCATCCGCTTTTTGAGCAACAAAGATTTCAGGAATAGGAATGCCAATCAATATTGACTCTATAAGTTTAGTTTTCTGTTCGTCTGTCCAGCGGAAAAGCCTTTGAAAGGCTGGGTCGAGAGTAATCTCCTTGTCTCTGTACAGATTAATAAGTTCACCAATAGACATTGAGTAATCGTCGGTTTTTATCGTTTGCCTTGCAACTGAAACTTCCTCGGCAATCTTTTCTTGTACTTGTTCGATGTTAGTCATAACAGTCCTTAATCCTGAGAATTTATTCGTGAGGCCCTAAGAAGCGGTCACCGTTAAAGTGGATCATGTGAGTAGGGGCTTCTGCAACCCATACCTCGGTTTCCCAGCTTAGCTCTGCAAGGTATTTACCCATAGCTTTACGATTCGGGAATGCGGTTACGTATACCTTGCCAGGCTTAGAGTCTTGGAATAAGACTCTAAGCTCATTATGACGTTTACCATCAACGGGGCCATGACTGGTAACAGACTCAATGAGTAACAGCCAATCTTTATCTGGCCAATATAAAACGACATCAGGAAGTTTGCCTTTTCTGTCAACTGTTACACCTAGCTCAGCTAATCGCTCCTTTCTGAAAAAGTCCTCTTTTGCTCCTGTATCACCTAAATAGATAACTTCTGAACCAGGGGCAAAACGAGGACCAAATTCTGTCACAATGTCATGAATAAGCTGACTGTGCTCTCCTGGACTTAGTCTTATTTCGGTGCCATCATCTAACGTCAATGGGATCATTTGCATTTCTCGCTCAGCAGCGTATTGAGCAGCTAATGTCTGTCGTACAGATAGCCAATCCTTGATAGACTGCTCCCATTCTTGGGTACCGAAAGTGCTGAGAACGTCGAACAATTCAGGGGCAATCTGATAGCAGGCTTTCGGAGAGTTAACAGGGCGGTCAGGTTTATCAGGGTTGTACAATGCTATGCCGCCATCAACAAATTGATGTAGAGTTTGTCTACGGAAGGTTTCACGTGTATTTGGAGCATATTCTTTTCCATAAACATCTTTGGCCCAATCCATAATAGGCGTTACGCCTAACATTGGCTTTTCTAGCTCCTGCCAAGACCCCTCTGGATGAAGGTTTAAAAGAGCTAGGAAAGTTAATGCGGAGCGTTCATTTTGTTGAGCACGAGGCATACCAAGCAATGTAATGATTTCAATTGCTTGGTCGATTTTTTCTTGTGTTTTAAGCGGGTTGTTACTATCGGTGCCTGTCATTTCAAAGAATTCCCTGTCGAGTAGTTCGTCTATCTGTTTTTGAGAAAGGTTTGTAGTGTCTAGTTGTGAGCCAATACGCGTTAGTGACTCAATTGACGGGTAATGAATATTCCGTAAATCTGTAGCGTTCACTTGCGTGTGCCCACCAAAGAGTCGGTAATATTTGTCAAGTAAAGTAGAGTTCAAGTAAACGTACAGTCCTAGGGCAAGCTCCTTTTCTAGGCCTGACTTTCGTACATGGAAGACGTTTAATTTGTTCTCAAACCCAATTAGCTCACCTGGAAGTGATGAATCGTAAGGGGTTGCAACAATTCGACGCTTTTCTTCTTTTGAACTAAAACGTCGCACGATGACGAAGTAACCTTCGTGCTTCCAGAGCCAAGATCTAGAGTTTTCTGATACAGCTATTGCATTGGGCTTTTTGGAATCTTTTGGCCAAGCCACACCCCCGTTGAGGTGAATTGGGTATATCAGAGGCACTGCTCCTTCTACAAGTTCCTGCCTAAGATCACTTTTTAGTCTAAAGTCTACAACAGGTCCAGTACTTACCTGGATCTTGAGGTCACTTAAAGAAGACGTAAACATAGATAAGCGGTCAATAATGGCTTGGTCTCGTTCGCTTGCTGCTATGTGAATGAATTTGTCATTGTCGTTGGGGTGAACGATACGTTCGAAGGCAACAGTGCGAGTGGTCATGTCAGATGCTGTTACAGTGCCTGTTTCTTCGTCAATGCAGAAGTCAGCTACAGGACTAGATGTTATCGTTACATCACCTTGCTGTTGGCCTTTTACTAGGTGAATTATTATGTTTTCCTGTAACACATCATCTTCGCTAAAGGCTTTACTTCTGCTATCAAAGATATGGATATGTTTGATAGCTGTTTCCCTTAACAATAACTCACGGAATGGTTGGTAATATGGACCATTACAGAACGAACGAGGTATTATCGCAACGAGCTCTCCACCTTCCACTAGCTGTTGAATCGCTAAAGCAACGAATCCTGTATATAGATTTACAGTTTCGATATCCGCAGCTCTCAGGGCTAGCCTGTGCTCACTCTTTGCTGAGATTTTTTTATAAGGAGGGTTCATGATGCAATGTGTATACTTAGCACCACCACAAAAAAGCCCTGAGCTTTCCCCTGAGGCTATAATGTAATCTGTAAGGGTAAACGATGCGTTTACGTCTATACCTTCACAGGAAGCTTTAGATTCGCAAATTGAGAGGGTTTCGCTAGCGAATGGCGATATACGTTCTTCTACATCGAATGCATGCAGAGCTAGTGACTCAAGTTTTTTTCTGGCTATAGCTTCATCAGTGAAAGCGGCAGTTAGAGAACCTGGGCCACATCCAGGATCTAGTAACTCAACATTACCTTCAATTTCATCAAAGAGCGATGCCATAAAAAGGCATATGGGAGCGCCAGTAAAAAACTGCCCTAAGCTACTTTTAGTTTTTGGATCTAAGACTGAGTTTGCCTTGAGCCTAATTTCATCAGCGCTTGTTAATGTCTTCAAGTTTTAACCTTCTGTCTTTTCTTTAAATTCACAAAGATCTTCAATTATGCATGAGCCACATTTAGGTTTGCGAGCAGTGCACACGTAGCGCCCATGAAGAATAAACCAGTGATGTAAGTTATACATGAACTCAGTTTTATTAGGTGTTTTTTTTATAATATCTTGCTCGGTCTGCTCAACAGTTTTTCCCTTAGCGTAACCAGTACGGTTGGCAAGACGTTGAATGTGAGTATCTACTGCTAAAAAATATTTACCTTCATTATCTTTTAGCCAGCCAAAGGCACAGTTTAAAACAACATTCGCGGTCTTTCTGCCAACCCCCGGTAATGCTTCGAGCGCTTCACGATTCTCTGGTACTTCTGAGTTATGTTTATTGACCAGAATCTCACACATTTTATAGACATTATTGGCTTTAGAATTAAACAAACCAATGGTCTTGATGTAATCACGAAGGCCTTCAAGGCCTAAATCAAGAATCGCTTGAGGCGTGTTAGCAACAGGGAATAGCTTACGGGTTGCTTTATTAACACCCACATCTGTAGCTTGTGCTGATAAGGTAACCGCAACTAATAACTCAAACGGGCTTGAATATTCAAGCTCTGTTTCTGGGTGCGGGTTTTGCTCACGTAGACGAGATAAGATCTCATAGCGTTTTTCTTTATTCATGGTGGCGTAAAGCACGCAGTGACGGTGCGTGCTCTCCTTTAAGTTAAACTTGTTACTCGGGCTCTAGGGCCTTTTTCTGCTTCTGGAGTAACAACTTGCTTAGATTTTATTTGTGTATCAATGACATTTTTTGCAGCAATCAATAAACCAAGCCCTAAAAAGGCACCCGGTGGTAAAATTGCTAATAAAAATTGGTTATCAAAACTGAATACTTCAATTCGAAGTGCAGCAGCCCATGGCCCTAATAATAAATCGGCGCCATCAAATAGCGTACCTTGACCAATAAGCTCTCGCATTGCCCCTAGCACCACTAAAACTAACATAAAGCCAAGTCCCATCATCAGGCCGTCAAAGGCTGAAAGTGGCACCGTATTTTTAGAGGCGAATGCTTCTGCACGACCGATAATGGCACAGTTGGTAACAATAAGTGGAATAAAAATCCCCAATGATTGATAAAGCCCAAATGTATAGGCATTCATCATTAGCTGCACGATGGTTACAAAGCCTGCGATGATCATCACAAAAACAGGAATACGAATATCTTTAGGCACCCAGTTACGCACAATTGAAACAGTAACGTTTGAGCCAACCAGTACTAATAAAGTTGCTAAACCTAGGCCTAATGCATTGGTAATCGTAGAAGTAACAGCAAGTAGCGGGCATAAGCCTAATAACTGCACAAGGGCAGGGTTATTAGCCCACATACCATCTTTAAATAAAGTTTTAACTTGGCTCATTACTTGGCTCCTTGACAGATGTTTGGTGCAGCAAACAAGTTATCAAATTCAGCTTGGGCAAACAGCACAGCTTGTTTAACTGAGCCGACAACCGCACGCGGTGTAATGGTTGCACCTGTAAATTGATCAAATTGGCCACCATCTTTTTTAACAGCCCAGCGGCTGTCATCGTCAGAAAGTACACTTTGGCCTTTGAAAAGGGTGATCCAGTCTGATTTTTTGACCTCAACTTTATCGCCAAGGCCCGGTGTTTCTTCGTGCTTAGTGACACGAACACCCGCTATTTCACCATTAGCAAAAACCGCTGTTAATAAGTTGATGTCGCCGCTATAACCACTTGGTGTTACATGGCGCATTACTAAAGCGTAAGGCTTATTGTCTTTGTAGGCACGATAAATAACTTGCTCTGGGCGTGGCCCTAAGCGCTCATCGGTGATCACGACACAATCTTTGTATAGTTGATTGTCATAATGATGGGCATCAAGTACTTGTTGCAGCTGCTCTGCAAGTTGTTGCTTTTCTTGCTCTTCAATACGCTCAGCAGTCAGGCTATGAGTCAGGGCTACAGTGCCTGTGGTAATGAGCGCAAATGCTGTAAGAATAGCGCCGTTTTTAGTCATTGAGGAAAGGATCATTATTTCATCCCATGGCCGTAAGTACGTGGTTGCGTGTAGTAATCAATTAAAGGCACCGCCATATTTAACAGCAATACACTAAATGCCACTGCATCAGGATAACCACCGAAAGTACGAATTAAGTAAACAAGTAGACCAATTAACGCACCGTAAATTAAACGGCCTCTATTCGTTGTTGATGCAGAAACAGGATCGGTAGCAATAAAGAATGCCCCTAACATGGTCGCACCACTGAATAAGTGAAATACCACGCCCGGCTCTGTGCCAGGAGCTGCAATGTAACCAATACCACTGCACACGGCCAATGAGGCTAAAAAGCTAACAGGGATATGCCAATTAATGATGTTAGCTTTTAATAAATAAAGACCACCCACTAAAAAGCCGAGGTTAACCCAGCCCCAGCCAAGACCAAACCAGTCATTAAAAAGAGGCTTACTCATACTCTCAGCCACCGTTAAGTGATGGGCGACATCTGTTTTAACGGTATCAAGTGGTGTTGCCATGGTTGTGCCATCAATTGCTACACGTAATTGATCGACACTAAATCCAGCGCTGGTAAAACCATTGAAAATAACAGACAGTTGCTGTGAGAAGCTTATCGGAGATGCAAGTAAATCACTCACAGGTAACCAGCTGGTCATTTGCACCGGAAACGATACAAGTAGTAATACATAAGCTGCCATAGCAGGGTTAAATAAGTTAAAGCCAAGGCCACCATAAAGCTGTTTTACAATAACAATGGCAAAGAGACAGCCAATTACGATGATCCACCAAGGCGCTAAAGGCGGAATACTCAACGCCAGTAATACGCCTGTTAACCACGCACTGCCATCACTGAGTGTTGGCCAAACTTTGCGTTTTCGAAGCAGTAATACAGCAGCTTCACAGGCACTAACAGTAATCAGCGCGAGAACAAGCTGAATTAACACAGCGCTACCAAAGAAGAAAACTTGCGCGATTAAGCCTGGAATACACGCAGCAATCACTGTCATCATTAATCGGCTTAATGATTTATGGCTATGATTATGCGGCGAACTCGCCATGGTTAGTTTCATGACTTATCGTTTCCTTCTTGTTGTAACTTTTTCGCTTTAGCTCTTGCAATGGCACGAGCGACCGCTGCTTTTTTCTTATCTTCGCTAGACTCAGTTTCATCAGATTGCGGCTTGGCCTCTGCCTCAGCACTTGAATCATTTTTTTGCTGTGAAGAATCGTCACTCTGCGCTTGCTCTTTAGCGGCTTTTTTCGCTTTGGCACTGGCGATAGCGGCTGCAACAGCGGCTTTTTTCTTATCTTCGTTAGATTCAGGAGCGTCAGCTTGTGGCTTGGCATCAGTCTCATCATTTAAATCATTTATTTGCTCTGAAGAATTGTCACTCTGTGCTTGCTCTTTAGCGGCTTTTTTGGCTTTAGCACGGGCGATAGCGGCAGCAACGGCGGCTTTTTTCTTATCTTCGCTTGATTCAGGAGCATCAGACTGCGGCTTAGCATCTGCCTCATCATTTGAATCATTTATTTGCTCTGAAGAATCGTCACTCTGTGCTTGCTCTTTAGCGGCTTTTTTGGCTTTAGCACGGGCGATAGCGGCTGCAACAGCGGCTTTTTTGTCATCAACTGGTGCGCTATCTTCTTCAGCTTCAGTTTGATTCTCAGCAGCTTGTGCTGCTTTTTTCGCTTTAGCACGGGCGATAGCAGCGGCAACAGCTGCTTTTTTGTCATCAACTGGTGCGCTATCTTCTTCAGCTTCAGTTTGATTTTCAGCAGCTTGCGCGGCTTTTTTCGCTTTAGCACGAGCGATAGCAGCGGCAACAGCAGCTTTTTTGTCATCAACTGGCGCGCTATCTTCTTCAGCCTCAGTTTGATTCTCAGTAGCTTGCGCTGCTTTTTTCGCTTTAGCACGAGCGATAGCAGCTGCAACAGCAGCTTTTTTGTCATCTTTTGGCGCAGCGTCAGTTTCAGCAGAAGCGTTTTCTTCTGTAGCTTGCGCTGCTTTTTTCGCTTTAGCACGAGCGATAGCAGCTGCAACAGCAGCTTTTTTGTCATCTTTTGGCGCAGAGTCAGTTTCAGCAGAAGCGTTTTCTTTTGTAGCTTGTGCGGCTTTTTTCGCTTTAGCGCGGGCAATAGCGGCAGCAACAGCAGACTTTTTATCGTCTTTATCGACGCCTTCTTCACCTTGCTCTAGTGCTTTTTGCTCTTTGTATTTACGTGCTTGTTCTTTACGTGCTGCACGTTCTTTAGCCACTTCAGAGTTATCAGGCTCAATCTCTGCACCTTGCTTTTTCGCTTTCGCACGGGCAATAGCTGCAGCGACAGCTGACTTACTGTCTTTATCATCAGATTTAGCTTTAACTCGGGCGAGTGCATCGGCCACTTTTTGTTTTTCGCCATCTGACTTAGCAGCCGGCTTGCGTTTGTGGCGGTTTTGACGCTCTTCTTGTTCGCGCTCTAAGCGCTCTTTACGTGCTTCAAAACGCTCTTTTGCTCGCTCTGCTTTGATTTGCTCTGCTTGCTGCTCTTTGATTTCAGCTTTAGCAACACGATAGTACTGCACCAAGGGTATTTCGCTTGGGCAAACATAAGCACAGGCGCCACATTCAATACAATCAAATAAATTGTGCTCGTTGAGTTTGTCGTATTCTTTAGACTTGGCAAACCATTGCAATTGCTGAGGTAACAATGATGCAGGGCAGGCGTCAGCACAGGCACTACAACGAATACAGGCTTTTTCATCACCCGGCTCAGCAAGTTCTTGGTGATCTGGCGCTAAAATACAGTTTGTCGTTTTAACGACACCAATACGCACGGTTGGCAGGGTAAAGCCCATCATTGGACCGCCCATAACCACACGTTGCTGTGGAACCGGAGAAAAGCCTTGGCAGTCTAATAAATGTTTAATTTCAGTGCCTAGTAAAGCCCACACATTACCTTGTTTATGAATGGTGTTACCGGTTACCGTTACTACACGCTCTATAAGAGGCTTACCTTCATGTACGGCTTGATTTACCGCAAACAAAGTACCGACATTTTGCACCAACATACCAATATCGGCAGGAATACTACCACTTGGGACTTCTTTGCCCGTTAGCAGTTTAATTAGCTGTTTTTCACCGCCAGAAGGGTAAACCGTTGGTACTGTTTGCACTATGATGCTGTCATTATGCTGTGCTGCGAGTTTCATGGCAGCAATAGCATCGGGCTTATTATCTTCAATACCAATAATTGTCAGCTGTGGACTTAACAGCTGCTGCATTAATTCAATACCGGCAATTATGCCATCGGCATGTTCGCGCATTAGCATGTCATCAGCAGTGATATAAGGCTCACACTCAACAGCATTAACAATTAAAAGCTCAATGGCTTTACGGGTATCTGCTTTTACATAAGTTGGGAAGCCAGCGCCGCCCATACCTGCAATACCACTTTGATGAATAATATCGACAAGCTCATCATGGGAAAGTGCTTTAGCATCAGGTACAGGGTTAAGCTCGCACCAGTTATCTTCACCATCAGGTTCAATAATAACGCTAAGTTCAGGCAACGCCGACGGGTGAGCAGAGGGCATTGGGCAAATATCGCTGATCAACCCTGATGTTGGCGCGTGCACAGGCACTGACCAATTGCCGCTGGGTTTAGTTAATGCTTGGCCTTTTAGAACCTGCTGGCCTTTTTCAACAATTAGTTTGCCGTTAGCACCAATGTGTTGTTTTAGAGATACAACGAGCTTGTCTGGTAGTGGCAGTCTTGCAATGGCTTGTGTTGTTGATTGCAGCTTTTGACCCGGTGGGTGAATGCCCCCAGGTATAGACCACACTTTGCCTTGTTTAATTTGATCTATTAACTTTTCCATCTGTGCTCCTAATCTACCTGAGTCACAGGGATCGCGTTTAATTGCCATTTCCAGGTTTGTTTGGTTTCTTTTACAGGCAGCATATCAATACAGTCTACAGGGCATGGTTCAACACATAAGTCACAACCGGTACATTCATCGATTAATACAGTGTGCATTTGGCGAGTTGCGCCAACGATGGCATCAACAGGGCAGGCTTGAATACATTTGGTACAGCCAATACATTCATCTTCACGAATATAGGCAACGGTTTTAACAGGATCTGCTTGCTCACCGCCTGCCAGCGGTTTTGCTTCTACACCCATTAAATCAGCGAGTTTTTTTACCGTGGCTTCGCCGCCTGGCGGGCACTTATTGATTTCGTCACCATTGGCAATTGCTTCTGCATAGGGACGACAGCCAGGGTAGCCACATTGGCCACACTGTGTTTGCGGTAAAATGGTATCAATTTGGTCAACAATAGGGTTACTCTCAACGCGAAAACGCACGGCGGCAAAACCTAAAATTAAACCAAATATTAGCGCTAATGAACCTAACGCTATCAAAGCATAAAACAAGGTCATATTAAAACTTCACTAATCCTGTAAAACCCATAAAGGCCATCGACATAAGGCCTGCGGTGATCATCGCAATTGAAGCACCCTTAAAAGGAGCAGGGACATCAGCCGCAGCTAAACGCTCACGTAATGCGGCAAACAGTATTAACACCATAGAGAAACCCACTGCGGCACCAAAGCCATACACGGCCGATTGTAAGAATGAGTGGTCTTCTTTGATATTAAGTAGGGCAACACCTAAAACAGCACAGTTAGTGGTAATAAGCGGTAAGAAAATCCCTAATAAGCGATAAAGTGTCGGGCTGGTTTTTCTCACCACCATTTCGGTAAATTGCACGACAACAGCGATAACCAAAATAAAGCTCATGGTACGCAAAAATTCGATATCCAGCGGGATCAAAATATAATGATTCACCAGATAACTGGTCACGGAGGCAAGTGTAAGTACAAAGGTTGTGGCTAAAGACATACCAATCGCGGTATCTAACTTACCCGATACACCCATAAACGGGCATAAACCTAAGAATTGAACTAAAACGAAGTTGTTGACTAGCACAGTGCCAATCAATAACAAGACATACTCTGTCATGCGTGCCTCACGAGAATAAAAACGGCTCTATTATCCTTTTTTATGGGGGCCGATACAACACATGAGGGACGAATAGCTAAAATTAACAAAGCTGTTTACGATTAAAGTGTTAAAGCAAAGTTAATATACCCAAACCACATCAAGATGCGAGTTTCAGTTGGAATTAAAAGCGATTTAGGCAAGGCATTGATTGCAAATAATAGTGGTTCTATTGTTAAAATCAATAACGCAGTATAAATCGCTTTTAAACCAACCCTTTGGGCGTTTCACAGGCACTTACTCTCATCGTTGTTACTTCTTAAAAGGGACTGCCATTCCTGCAAAGTAACGCCTTGATATTAAGCACCTGTGAAACGCTGAATTCTGCATCTTGAGGTGGCTTGGGTATAGCTGGAATAGGCCCAAAAATAGTAAGGTTTTTTGGGCCTTAAAGAGGGGTTAGATATCTTTTGGCTTTTCGATGTAATAGCCTTGCACACCATCTAAACACAGTGTTTCGATGATGTGTTTTTCTTCTTGGCTTTCGACGCCTTCAGCAAATACACTCACACCAATACGATGAGCAAGATCAACCATTAAACGCATAAAGTATTGGTTGTTTTTATCTTCTTCAAGGCCGCGGGTGTAGCTTGCGTCCATTTTGATAAAGTCTGGTTTTAAGTCTCTAAAGAATTTAAATGACGTTAAACCCACACCAAAACGCTCTACGGTAATACGTGCACCCACGCGGTGTACCATATCGATAAAGCGTTTACTTGCTTTAATGTTTTGTTGTAATCCAAACTCGCTGACTTCAAATATAAGCTTAGAGGCGATATTGCTGTCTTTAAGTAATCGGCGCTCTAACCAGATCACAAATTGATCATTGTGAGCGCTTGATGCAGTAACATTAATACCAAAGAATTTTTCAGAGAAATTACGCGTTTTAACCTTCTCTAAAGTGGTATCGATAATTAAACGGTCAATTTCCATTGCCATTTCTAGCTTTTCTGCCATTGCAAGAAAAGAGGCCGTTGGCAGCATTTGGTTTTCTGCAGTTTTGAAACGAACTTGGATCTCAGCATAGGCTTTAACACTTTTACCTATTGGCATAATGTTCTGCATAACCAAGTGCACACGTTTCGATTCGATCACTTCGGTAATGACTTTACGCCAGTTTTGGTTACCAAAACCTGCGCTGGCGTTATTAACTAAATCAGTTTCACGCTGTACATGCCATGCATTTGCTTGTTTTGATTGCGCCATGCTCATTGCATTATCAACAATTGATAATAACTCACCAAGCGGCTTACCTTTTTCGTAGCCAACTATACCTGTGTTAGCAACTGAGCTTAATTCTTGGTTTTGCTGATACTGAGTAAAACGCGATTGTAAGTTATCGCCAAAGCGTTCAGCTTCTTTAAGTGGGGTATTAGGCAGTACCACAGCAAAATCAGAACTATTTAAACGAAAAACCTGACTGCCTGTATAGGTGCCGCTAATATGTTTAATAATATCGGCCACACCTTTTACGTATTCATCACCTTTTTGGTAACCACGTGTTTGGTTTATTGTTTGTAGCTCACTACAACGCACCATAGCAAGTGAACCAAAGGTGCTTTTTTCTGCATTCTCAATATTTTTTTCGTAATACTCTACAAACATATTACGATTGCCAAGGTTAGTGACTACATCTTTATAGGCTTCTTTTTTAATACTTAGCGCATTATTTTGAATATCATCGTGTTTAGTTTGTAAAAAGTGTGACAGACGATTGAACGAAGGAATTAAATCTTTGCTTAGCTTCTTTAATCTTGAAGTGTCCATAGCTTGTTCAATATCGTCGCTTACTTGATTCTGATTTATGTATATATCGACAATATCAGCAACTGTTGTGCTTATTTTTCTGTTTAAGCGACGGAACATACTGTTCATATAAATAATTGGTAATAATGCAATCAATCCAGATATCAAAATGACAATAAACATCGCTTGTTGCAGCAGAGTTGCTAGGTTATGAGCATTGATCGTAAATTCAATTTTTATGTCAGATGTCTTGTTCACTGCAAATTGAGGCCGGATAGAGTTAAATGAATTATTAACTAATTCAGCAAACAAGGGGAGGGGCTGACTAGACTCTATCATTGTAACAACTTTGCCAGTTTGATCGCGGATTACAAATTTAGAAAAAGTACTGCCATCAGAAAGTGCTTGCCTAAGTTTCTCTGGTGCCAGCTGTTCAATAGTTTGTGAGTTTATATAGGCATTAACTACACGCTGTGCTTTTTGCTGGGCATCACTTACTGCACTGTCAAAACTAATTGCAATAAAATATCCGCCTAATAATGCGAATAGTAGCCAAGAAATAAGTTGTACGAATATGAGTTTTTTAAAACCAGCCATGTTTCTTATCTTTTAAAAGCCTAAAAGGAAGGAATCAATTCCTTGATTGATCGGTTCAATAATAGTGAATTCTATTTTATATCAAAGCATATAAATAACTTACACTAGAGTAGTGTATAAGCGCTGGAAAGTCTAATACAATCGGTGAGGCAAAAAAGAGATAAAATTTAATATATTCGTAGAGTTGGCTCCCCCTCCCCGACTCGAACGGGGGACCTGCGGATTAACAGTCCGTCGCTCTAACCAACTGAGCTAAGGGGGAACAATCATATTCATAAACTTGGCTCCCCCTCCCCGACTCGAACGGGGGACCTGCGGATTAACAGTCCGTCGCTCTAACCAACTGAGCTAAGGGGGAATCGTTTATGATTGAAAAACTTGGCTCCCCCTCCCCGACTCGAACGGGGGACCTGCGGATTAACAGTCCGTCGCTCTAACCAACTGAGCTAAGGGGGAAGCGTCATGCCTTTCAACGGGGCGAAATATTAATGACAGCATTGCAAAGTGTCAACATAAAAACTTCATAAATTCAAAAAAGAAGCTTATTCGATGTTTTTATGTTCGATCTGAGCAAAATGTAGCTGAAAAGCGCAGCGTTTTTTGTTTTTTAGAAGACTAGCTATGTCGAAAAGATGACTTTTTTGCATTCTTTTTGAGCAGTAGTACCAAATTGAAAATATAAAAAACCATTCTTTGCTCAGATATTCTCTATTAAAGTGAGGAAATCATCACTTATGCAATAATTTCTTGTGATTGAGAAAATCAAACCTAAGAGTTTTTATTAGGCCATCCTTAGGTGTTATTTTTTTCTTGTATTTTTTTACTACAGATGGCGAATATTCCATCTTTTTTTATGAAGCACATCGACATCATTGTTTGTCGAGGATGACTAAATTTATTTTTAGGTATACATATCAGTTAGTTACTGAATAGTGTGTTGTCGTGTTTTATGTTTCATGCTGGCTTTCCATTAAGGGGAGAGCATTTTTTACACATTCTTTTCTAGAAGCTTACAAAAGGGTCAAAACGGGATACTTCACTATTATTCGTTTTATCAGTTTCAAGCTAGTCTTCAAAGCCTTTATATTTGCGGCTTCTAGAGAGTTATCCACGGTTTCTGTGGATAACTCTGTTTATTAAACTTTAAGAACAGCTATAGTACTAGGATTTTAGGGCGCTCCAGCAATTTCAAGTGTTTAATTAAGTTTTTTTAATTCATTTTAAATCAATGTGTTAGTGTTTTTATCTGAAGCGATGCTGAATTGATAAGTAAATTTATTCGTGACGATGAAATGATGCTATTTATTGTGTAAAAAAACAGCGAATAGTGCCGTTTAATTGTAATAAAGCTATTAAATTTGTTTTTATATTGTTTTTTATAAGGGTTAGTGGTTATTTTTATGTCAAAGCGTCAAAAGTTATAGTTTTGTACATCGATTTTGATTCTGCGAATAAAGCATAGCTTGCAAGTGAAGGATGCTTTAAACTTATAGGCTCATATAAAGAGGCCAAGAATTCTTATGAGCGTGAAACCGCAGAGCAAAACTAAACCTGATCTTTTAAACTCCCCAATTCTGCCGACCTTAAAAAAAATGACCATTCCTATGATTTTCGGAATGATCACTCTTATGATGTTTAATTTAGTCGATACCTTCTTCATCAGTTTGTTAGGCACTGAGCCATTAGCCGCAGTAAGTTTTACTTTTCCAGTTACCTTTACTGTAATTAGTTTAGCAATCGGCTTAGGGATAGGTACCTCCGCAGTTATTGCTAAAGCACTCGGAAGTGATAATTTAGATGAAGCTCGTTTTGATGCCAGTATGTCATTATTGGTGTCGGTTGTAATGGTGTTTTGCCTTTCTGCCTTAGGTTATTTGTATATTGAGCCTATCTTTAAATTATTAGGCGCAGGTGAGCAAGTCTTGCCACTTATTCATGACTACATGAGCGTGTGGTTCATCGGCAGTGTATTTTTAATTACCCCTATGGTTGGCAATTCAGTGCTTAGAGCCAGCGGCGACACCAAAACGCCAAGTATTGTTATGGGTGGAGCGGGGCTGATAAATGCTATTTTAGATCCGGTACTAATTTTTGGTTTTGGGCCAATTCCAGCTTTAGGTATACAAGGGGCTGCTATTGCGAGTGTTATTGCTTGGGCGGTTGCAGTAATTATTATTTTATATATTCTGGCAATTAAGAACGGTTTGTTGAGCCTGCATGCTGGTCAGCAAACAGCAGTTAGTTCAGTTCGTAAAATTCTTAAAATAGGTTTACCGGCGGCAGGCGCAAATATGTTGACGCCAATAGCGATGGCGGTCATGACGGCATTAGTAGCTAAGCATGGCCCTGAGGCGGTTGCAGCGTTTGGTGTAGGCAGTCGCATTGAATCTATCGCAAGCCTTGTGGTGCTTGCTTTATCAATGACCTTACCACCATTTGTAAGTCAAAACTTTGGGGCAGGTAAGTTTGAACGTGTTAAAGAAGCTTACTCAAAAACCTTGAAATTCGTGATGATTTGGCAGTTCGCTATTTATATTTTACTGCTGTTAACCTCTGGCTTTATCGCGGATGTATTTGGTAAAGAGCAAGCGGTAATGGATGTGATTAAGTTATTCATTTATATCTTACCACTGAGTTATGGCCTGCAGGGGGTGATTATTTTATCTAACTCTTCATTTAATGCCTTGCATAAACCAATGAATGCCCTGATTTTAAGTGTGGTACGTCTGTTTGTTTTTTATGTACCTTTTGCTTATATAGGCAGCGAAATTGCAGGTTTAACTGGTTTATTTATTGGTGCCGCGATTGGTAACTTATTTACTGCAATGGTTGCCTATAAATGGTTTATCAAAGAAGTTGATGGGTTAAGTGAGTCATATATGAAGGAGTGTCATTCATGAGCGACCATTTCCAACTAGTTTCTAAGTTTCAGCCAAGTGGTGACCAACCAACGGCCATTGCACAGTTAAAAGATGGCCTAGAGGCTGGGCTTGCACATCAAACATTATTAGGGGCTACAGGAACCGGTAAAACCTTCACCATGGCCAATATCATTAATGATTTGAATCGGCCAACCATTATTATGGCACACAACAAAACACTCGCTGCACAGCTTTACGGTGAAATGAAAGAGTTTTTCCCTCATAATGCGGTTGAGTATTTTGTATCTTATTATGATTATTACCAGCCAGAAGCCTACGTTGTTGCCAGCGATACCTTTATTGAAAAAGACGCGTCTATTAATGAGCACATTGAACAAATGCGTTTAAGTGCCACCAAAGCGCTGCTTGAACGACGTGATACCATTATTGTGGCTTCGGTGTCTGCTATTTATGGTTTGGGCGACCCTGACTCATACATGAAGATGATGCTTTTACTAAAAGTAGGTGAAACCGTCGATCAGCGCGATATGCTGCGTCGGCTTGCTGAATTGCAATATACACGCAATGATATTGAATTTAGCCGCGGTACTTATCGCGTACGTGGCGAAGTGGTCGATATATTTCCTGCTGAATCGGATACTTACGCTGTGCGTGTGGAGATGTTTGACGATGAAATTGAGCGCTTAAGTATTTTTGACCCGCTTACAGGAGCAGTTGAAAAGCATATTGTACGTGCGACTATTTATCCAAAAACCCACTATGTAACACCCCGTGAAAAAATTCTTGATGCCATTGATAAAATTAAAGATGAGCTTAAAGACCGCCGAGCTCAGTTACTCAGTGCCAACAAACTTGTGGAAGAGCAACGTATTGCTCAGCGCACCCAGTACGATATTGAAATGATGACCGAGCTTGGTTATTGCTCTGGTATCGAAAACTATTCGCGATACTTATCTGGCAGAACACCGGGCGATCCACCGCCGACATTATTAGATTACTTACCTGATGATGCATTGATGATTATTGATGAATCACACGTTACTGTGTCGCAAATTGGTGCTATGTATAAAGGCGATAGAAGCCGTAAAGAAAATCTTGTTGAGTATGGCTTTCGCTTGCCATCGGCGTTAGATAACCGCCCATTACGCTTTGAAGAATTTGAAGCCATTGCGCCGCAAACTATTTATGTGTCGGCAACCCCTGGTGACTTTGAGCTTGAGCGCTCATCAGGGGAGGTTGCAGAGCAGGTCATTCGTCCGACCGGGCTTATTGATCCAGAAATTGAAGTACGCCCTGTGGGCACCCAGGTTGATGACTTACTCTCAGAAATCTATAAACGAGTAGAAGTGAATGAGCGGGTGCTTGTAACCACGTTAACTAAGCGTATGGCAGAAGATTTAACCGACTATCTCAATGACCATGACGTAAAAGTACGCTATTTGCACTCAGACATCGACACTGTTGAACGGGTTGAAATTATTCGTGATTTACGTGCTGGCGTATTTGATGTGTTAGTAGGCATTAACTTATTGCGAGAAGGTCTCGACATGCCAGAAGTTTCACTGGTGGCGATACTTGATGCCGATAAAGAAGGTTTCTTACGTTCGACTCGTTCACTTATTCAAACCATAGGGCGTGCTGCGCGTCACTTAAATGGTAAAGCAATTCTGTATGGCGACCGCATCACTAATTCAATGCGACAAGCCATTGATGAAACAGACCGCCGCCGTGAAAAACAACAAGCTTATAACCTTGAACATGGTATTGAGCCACAAGCACTGGTTAAAAGTATTACCGACATTATGGATGTGGGCGAAGAAGCAAGCCCGAAAGACAACCTTAAGTTAGTGCGTAAAGAGTCTAAACAAGTGCTCAGCGCGAAAGATATTGCCAGCCAAATCAAAGCTCTTGAAGCGAAAATGCATGCTTATGCTAGCGATCTTGAGTTTGAAAAAGCGGCGTCTGTGCGTGATGAAATTCACGAATTACAACAACAGTTAATTAACTAAAGATGATGACAAACGATTTTTCTGCCATTTTAAATGCTTTAGCAGAGGCGCCACTTGCTGCTAATGAATTATGTCGTGTATTCCATGGCCGTGGTCACTCAGTCGCTGAGCTGAGCCACATAAACTTAGACTTTTATCCGCCAGCACTCTTTTTAGTTTCATATCAAGAAATAGATGAACAAGTACTTGCGCAATTAACTGATGCCCTGTGGCAATGGGCGCAAGAGAATGCGCCAGCGCTTGTCGGTGCATTGGTTTACCAACAACGTAGCGGCATTAACACCCGCAACGCGCTTATGCATGGTGAATTACCCCAAGAGCACCATGTCAGTGAAAATGGTATTAAGTTTAAAGTCGATTTATTGAGTCGCCAAAATACTGGGATTTTCCCTGATATGCGCCGTGGCCGGGAGTTTGTTCAAGCTAATAGTAAAAATGCAAAAGTGCTCAACTTATTTTCATACACGTGTGGCTTCTCTGTTGCAGCAATGCAGGGGGGGGCAGACCAAGTTATTAATATGGACATGAATAAAGGGGTGCTGCGAACAGGTAAACAAAATCATCAGCTAAATGGTTTTGATCAAGGTGTTAGTTATTTTCCGCACGATATTCTAAAATCATTCGGTAAGCTTAAAAAATCAGCACCGTATGAATTGATCATCGTAGACCCGCCGAGTTTTCAAAAAGGCAGTTTTATATTGACCAAGGATTATCAAAAAATCCTACGTCGTTTACCTGAGCTGCTAAATGAAAACACCCAGTTGTTACTGTGTGCAAATAGCCCTGAGCTATCTGAGCAGGCGTTTAAAGATCTCATTAGCGATCATACACAAGGAGCAATTAGTTTTGTTGAGCGACTAGCTCCTACTGATGGCTTTATTGAGGTTGACAGTGATCGCAGCTTAAAAGCGTTAGTCTATAAAACAGCAAACTAATGGCACTGAGTAAACGACTTTCAGCCATTGTTGATGTAGTTGATTCTGGGTATGACGAAATCTGGGATTGTTGCTGCGATCACGGTTTGTTAGGGATTGAGCTATTACAGCAAAATAAAGCCCAGTTTATACATTTCGTTGATATTGTGCCTGAGCTGATGCAGGTACTAAGTGATAAACTCGAACGTTTTGCCACAAGTGAGCAACGCGGCCGTTGGCAGGTACATTGCCAAGATGTGGCAATGATTTCACCAGATCCTAAAAAGCGTCACCTTGTTATTATTGCGGGGGTGGGAGGTGAGTTATTAGTGCGATTTTTAGCGCAGATTGTTAGTCAACAGCCAAATACGCATATCGACTTTATTGTTTGCCCTGTACATCACAGTTATCAAGTTCGCAGCTATTTGCAGACACTGCCATTGGGGCTCGTATCTGAGCAGTTGGTGTGTGAAAACAAACGATTTTATGAAGTTATTGCCATGAGTGCGTCTTCTTCGCAGTCGATCACTCGAGTTGGCCAGCAAATGTGGCAGCTAACAAGTAAAGAGCACCAAGCTTATCTAAAGCAGTTATGTGCTCATTACCAACGTATGTTAAATCAAGACGCCGATTACTATCAGCCTGTGCTTGAACAATACAGTGCATTATTAACTTAATAAGAGCTAACTTAATTAGAGTTTATTAATTTCTTGTTTTACGCTGTAGCTTGAATCAGTAACGATGGCTTCGAGCGTTTGCACACGCTCTTTTAGCTCTACAAGCTCTTTTGTTACTGCAGCGACATGTTCGTTCGCTTCTTTGCTGTCTTTTAATGTTCGAGATTTAAACTCTAAATGTTTTTTATACATATCATAAATCACACCTGAACCCACAGAAATCAAGACAATCAATACCACCATGGTTGTCCCTGACATAGCACTCTCCTTATTATTTAAAAATTATGTATAGATTATAGCCTGATTTTTTAATTGCAAAGGTGATTCTGTTACAAGGTGTTTCGTTTTAAAAATGGCTTGATACGAATAAAGCCGGTGACCAGCATGGTACCCGCGATAACACACAATGCGCCAACCAAGGTATTAGGTCCAATTTGCTCATCTAAAATTAAATTGCCCCAAACAATGCCAAATAATGGAATTAAAAAGGTAACAGTCAACGCAGAGGTTGGGCCAATGTCATCAATCAAACGGAAAAACAGGATATATGCCACCGCAGTACATAGCACACCGAGTGCCACCACACCAAGCATCACCTCATTACTTGGAATTTCTCTGGCAGGGATAACAAAAATAAGTGGTAGAACCATAATACTTGCCGCCCACATACTGCCATGGGCATTATCAAAAGCAGATAACTTAGGTGCATGTTTTGTGTAATGAGATGCAATGGCATAGCTGAGCGAGGCACACAATGCAGCTACAATTGCTGTGATTGCTTGCGTGTCGATAATCAGGCTATTTTGCCCTACTAAAATGGCAACGCCCGTTAAACCTAATAGCAAGCCAAGTAACATACTTTTGGTGGGTTTCGTTTTACTCCATACAATACCAACGATGGCACCCCAAATAGGGGTCGTTGAATTTAATATGGATAAGGTTGAGGCATTAATTGTTTGCGCTGCATAGGCAAACAATAAAAAGGGAAGGGCGGAATTAAGTGCGCCAATAATGAAAAAATGCTTTTTGTGGGTCGTGAAAGCGAGTTGCTTTCGTAAGTACATCGCAAAAATAAACAGTGTAATTGCAGCAAAGCCAACTCTTAACTCAATTAATACTGCAGGGCCTAAGCTATTCGCTGCCATGCGCATAAATAAGAAGGAAGCGCCCCAAATAGCAGCAAGGATGAATAAGCGTAATAAACTTGGCAATGACATGGTTTTACATTCTTGAATTATAAAACCTGAGCATAACAAATTTCTGCTCTAATACTCGCCATTTTCGGACTATTAATCGGTTGATTTTGGAAGTTTCTTTTCGAAATCAGACTTAACGATTTCTAAAGCTGCTAATACATCTTCGGCGGGGACATCGTTTTGCTCTAATAGCATAATAAGGTCAACAGCAATTTTAATATAGTTAGGCGCACCTTCTAACTCACTGCTCATTTTTGCAATTCCTTTTTCTTAGCGACTTGGCTGATCGCTACATCAATAGCTGTTTGCACTTGTTGCTCCATTCTAATACGTTCTTTTTGCGGTAAATAAAATTCCATATCGACATCGTAGCGAATGTAACGAGCAGGCAGTTGATTTAATACTGTGCAGCATAAATCTGCCATAACATCATCACTATAGGTCGCTTCTAAGTTTCGTTTTGAGATGTCTTCGACAACCAATTTTTCATAGTAATTATGAATGTCGTCATGCAATTTCATACAAAGTTAGCCTTATTTAAAAGTCACTTTTAGTGTATACCAAGCTTTAAAATAAATCGACAGCTGCCCTATAAAGCTGGCTATGAACTTCAACCAAACGGCTTACATTTCGTTGGTAGCCACCGCCCATGGCTGAAAACACTGGGATTTTTGCTTCCTTGGCTTGGTTTAATACAAAATGGTCACGCTGATACACGCCTTCTAAACTCACTTGAAAGTGTCCTAATTCGTCATCTGTTGCGATGTCTGCGCCGGCGTTATACAAAATGATATCTGGCTGGTGGAGTCTAATTGTTAAGGCTAAAGCTTGTTTGACTGTTTCTAGGTATTCATCATCTGTAGTGCCATGCTCTAACGCAAAATCGTAGTTTGATTGCTGTTTAATACGCGGGAAGTTTTGCTGACAATGAATTGAGCAGCTAATGATCTGGGGATGTGCTTGTGTAACTTCGGCTGTGCCATCCCCTTGGTGGACGTCACAGTCAAAAATTAATACGGTGTCGGCTTGCTCGGTATTAATTAAGTGTGCTGCGGCTATCGCTAAGTCATTAAAAATACAAAAACCACTACCATAGCTCGTAAAAGCATGATGATAACCACCACTTAGGTTAAAAGCAGCACCCTGTTGCAAAGCAAACTCAGCGCCTTGAATACTTGCGCCAACAGAGTAAAGTGTTCGCTCAACCAACTCAGTAGACCAAGGAAAGCCCATTTTTTTAATTGCTTTGCTATCAAGGCTACCAGTTAAAAAAGCGTCGATATACTCGGGGTTATGGCACAGAGCAAGCTGCGCTCTAGTGGCTTGTTGTGGGGTAATAAAATGCTGCTCATCAATAAAGTTGCTAACAAGCTGTTTTAACATGCGGTATTTATCAATGGGAAAGCGGTGACGCTCGGGTAAAGTTAACGCTGAATAATTTGGATGATAGTAAAACATTATCTCAGCTGTTGCTTTTCGACTTGCTGAATTTTGTCTTCAGTGGCTGAAATAGCCTTTCGACAACGGCCAAGTCTTGCATGTAAAGCTAATATTTCTTTATTAATTTCGGTTGCTTGCTGTGCATTTGCAGCGTCGAGCTTAAGTTTTCGCTCTTCGATCATCAAAACTAAGCGGCGTTCAAACTCATGGGTTTGTTTTAGTTCGTCATACAGTTCATGGGATGACTGCATGATTTTTTTTACTGCTTGCTTATAAACTTGTGGCTTAGCTTTCGGCTTAAAGCTGTATTTATTTTCTTTAGCCCATACTGGGGTTGATTTGATTACATTGAATACCGCTTCGACTTGAATGGCAATACGCTCAAGCGCATATTGATAAGCATGGCGATGCTCAGCTGGCGGCAGGCTGTTAAGCTCATCTTCGATTTCGGTTACATAGTCAGCCAGCATCATACTTTTCGTACTAAACACGGCTTTATCAAACAAACTTGGCTGGGCTTGCATATAGCGATTTTTAGCAAATAAATTACCCTTATCAAATTGTGTGGCTAATTGTTTGAGTCTTTCAATTTGTGAACGTAGTTTATCAAAAGCAGTCGATTGCATTTATAAATAAGCCTCATAGATTAACTTTAATGCTAACACTATAACCACAGTGTTAAACACTGGGCGGATCATTTTACTACCAAACTTTATTGCAGAATGTGCTCCTAACCATGCTCCAAGCATCAAGAAAAAACCCATTGTGATACCAAGTAGAAAGTTTACATGGCCAAGTGCAACGAAAGTGATCAATGAAATAAAGTTTGAAACAAAATTCATTGAGCGGGCAAGACCACAGTTAAGCAATAAGCTCATTTTATATAAAAGGCTATTTGATGCGGTCCAAAATGTGCCAGTGCCGGGGCCTGCTAAACCATCAAAAAACCCAAGTCCAAGCCCTTGCAGCCACTGTTTAACTTTAGTTTTACTATCAAGCTCTGGTAACTCGTTATGCTCAGTTGTACTTAAACTGCCAAATAAGCTGTAACAAGCGACTAAAATAATCACCACCGGTAGTAATTTATTTAAAAATTCAATACTTAAGTAATCTACCACTAAAGTACCTACGAGCGCCCCAATGGCTGTTGCTAAAATGGACGCAGCCCAAAACCGTGGGTTGAACAACTTTTTACGAAAATACGTTACGCTGGCTGTCAATGAACCAAAACTTGCTGCAAGTTTATTGGTACCTAATGTGAGGTGAGGCGGCAAACCTGCGGTTAATAGTGCAGGTACCGTTAACATGCCACCGCCGCCTGCAATTGCGTCAATAAAGCCGGCTGCTAGTGCAACCGCACATAATAGTGCCCAGGTTGTTGGGTCTAAAGCTAATTCAAACATTAATAATCAATTTGTCTTTTAAAAGGTGGCAAGGTATCGAGCATGGCTTTGCCATATCGCTTGGTCACTAGTCGGCGATCAAGGATAGTAATGCGACCCTGATCATTTTCTTTGCGCAGCAGTCTACCACAGCTTTGTACTAATTTCTTTGCCGCATCAGGTACGGTTATCGAAAGAAACGGGTTGCCACCTTTACTTTGCACAAACTCGGCCTGCGCTTCTTCTATTGGTGAGGTAGGTACCGCAAATGGAATTTTTGTAATTACTAGGTTTTCTAAGTATTTACCTGGTAAATCAAGACCCTCAGATAAACTTTGAGTGCCAAATAAATAGCTAGCACGGCCTAAATCCACATTGGCTTTATGCTTTTTAAGCAGGGCTTCACGAGACATTTCTCCTTGCACTAAGACCTCAATTCCTTTGTTACGTAATGCTTTAACAACATGATCCATCTGCCAATAAGAGGCAAATAACACTAAATTTGCTTTTTTATCATCAAGGAATTTGGGCAATTGCTCAGCTAAGTGATCACTAAACGCTTTATCGGTTGGCTCAATATGACTTGCAGGAATATGCAGCGTCGCTTGTTTAGGGTAATCAAATGGAGAAGGGACTTTTATGTATTTTACGCCTTCTTCTTTGGCAAGACCGCATTCATAAGCAAAGTGATCAAATGAACCCAATGCAGTTAAGGTGGCTGAACAAAGCACGGCACCTGCACATTGATTCCATAATTTATCTTTAAGGTAATAGCCAACTTCAATAGGGCAATCACTAAGTAAATGGTCGTGATGGTTCTTATATTCTAAGCGTTTGATCCAGCGCGCATGGGGAATTCCTTCGCCTTTTGTGGCGTAACTAAACCACAGCTTGTTTAATAACTCTAGACGATTAATGTACTGACCACTTTCAGCCAAGATTGGATCGGCCACATAAGGTTTTACATCGCCATCACTTACGTCTTGCACTAAGGTATCGTGCATCTTGTTGAGTGCTCTTAGGGCATCAAGGGTGGCATCGCTAATATCTTTTGCTTTGGCATGTAAAGATGCTGGGATTTCACCATGTTCAAAACGATAGGTGTCATCACTGTTATAATTAAAGTCTGCGTTATCAAGAATATCACGCACTACTTTTAAGTTCTTACCGGCATCATTGATACTGTCACTGAGCTTAAAATTTTGCCCAATCGCTTTTTGACCTACGAGCACATTGGCCATTTTGCCGGCAAATTTAACCAGCTTGTCGAGCCAGTCTATGGTGCCTTTAATGGTTGCTGCGGCAGAAGAGAAGTCGCGGGTGATGTGCGCTAAATGGTGTGCTTCATCGATAACATAAATCGTATCGTCAGGTTCTGGTAGAATCTTACCGCCACCTAAATCAAGATCAGCCAGTAATAGAGAATGGTTGATCACTAGCACATCCATTTGCATAAGACGCTGACGTGCCATATGAAAAGGGCAGAGCTGATGAGCGCGCATTTGTCGTTGGCATGAATGCTTATCACAAGCAATTAAATTCCACACTTTATCAGGAATTGTATCTGCCCAGCTATCGCGGTCGCCTTGCCATTGCTTTTTTGAATAAGCATCATAAAGTTGCTTTAAGCATTTGGTTTCCATATCTGAAAGGGGCGATGATAGGGTCGGCATAAACTCCATTTGCGTTTGACTGTCGCCATTAACGGCGGCACTCAGTTTTTGTGCACAGATATAACGCTGTCGACCTTTCACTAAATCAAACTTGATGTCGAGGCCAGAGTGCTCTTTAAAAAAAGGCAGCTCCTTACTAATTAACTGCTCTTGTAGAGCAACGGTTGCCGTCGAAATCACTAATTTTTTTTTCTTGGCCATCGCTAAAGGCAATGCCCCTAGACAATACGCTAGCGACTTACCGGTCCCGGTGCCTGCTTCAATAACACAAATTCGTTGGCTCTTGTGATATTCGCCAGCCAATGTTTTTGCTATCTCGGCAACTAAATAGTTTTGACTGCTTCGAGGGCGGTAATCGGTGAGGTTATCAGCAACATGCTTATGAATTTGCCGAATTGTTTTTTTTAAAGAGTCAGAAAGCATGCCCAGAAAACCTAAAGTATGTATATAATTACAGTAATGAATTTTAGAGATTTAACTGGGCAACTACAAGCGACTTGTTGATTATTATTTTAATAGCTTTAACAGGGGCTCGAGGTGAACCTTGTAGTTTGACCACTGAGTCAGAGCATCTTTGTAAATCGGTTGCCTTACTTGTTCAGAACTTGGCGTCATTATTGGACGTTGGTGATTATAAAAATTAATACAGTTTTCATGCATCTCTAAATTGCAATGACGTAGTAATTCAGCCACCGTATTGGAAAAATCATTAACTAGGTTTTGATAATCGACTGTATAAATTTCGCCAGCATATAGCGTGTCCCAGTGTGACATTAAGTCTGTATAATCATTTATGTATTGTGCAAGGGATGTGAAATCGTAGCTATAGGCGTGGCCCTCTGAAAAAGAGTGTTTGTATAAACTCCATGCTGTTGCGGCTTTATCTCGCGTAACTTCGAGTATTTTAGCGTTCGGGAATAGGGTTTTTATCAATGCAATATGATGGAAGTTTGTGGGTTGTTTATCGATAAATATCTTATTTCCCCCACGTAATGGCGCAATAAAATTCAAATACCTTGCGGCATAATGAGCCTTATCTTGTTCTGAAAGATTATCAAGGCCATAAGGTACATCTGAGAGTTTTTTACTCTCAAGCTCTCGCGCAATTGCGTTAATTTCTGTTAATTCATAACTTGCATCAACATCAGGGTGACTTGCTAAAATTTGCTCAACCAAGGTAGAGCCACTGCGGGGTAAGCTGACGATAAAAATCAGCTGTAACGACTCATCCAATGCATTATGAGCCATTGGCTTTTGAGTTAAATGTTGCGTACAACGAGAAGTGAAATTACTCGGCTTGTAGGGAGTTAGTGACTTTTGAATATTGTTTGCTTTTTCTAACATCGCAAATGATAAGCTGAAGTTACCTTGTTGTTCATATGCCTTTGCGAGCGCAAAATAGAATTGGGCACTATTTAGGTGTGGTTTAGCAGTTTGTGTGAGCTGCTCGAGGTTATTGATATTTTCGCTGTCAAAAACGTATGTCTTTAAATTTGCCAAATTCCAATAGGCTTCGCCTAGTTTACTATCTAGTTGTAGTGCTTGTTTGTAATGATCAATAGCAAGCCCAGTATTACCTTTTATTTTTTCTATGTTGCCAAGGCGAAGGTGGCATTGGGCTGGGTAATAATTTGCATCGAGTAACTTGTTATAGAGGGCTGTTGCTTCATCAAATTGCATTAGTTTTACATGAGCGATCGCTAATAAGCTCTCTATGTATAATGTCGGTGAAGATATCGACGAGTGGTAAAAAGAGATTAACTCATCAAATTGCTTGGTATTGAGTAAGGCTTTACAGTAGCTTTCTTTAACAGTTTGTTTTTGTGCGTTGTTTTCAAGGTTATGTTTTGATATTGCAAAGTAAGCTTTGCTATCACCCACTTTAAATGCGATCTCAGCCAGCGTATCAAGTGCTCTATATTCATTTGGTACTAATTTTAATAATTGCTGAATGGTTTGCTGTGCTTGCAGAGGGGTTTGATTGGTTAATTGTTGCTTCGCAGTGTCTAATTGTTTATTAAACCAATAAATCATTTCATATTGTTTGAGTGCACTATGCTGTTGTTCATGCTCTTGCAGTCGTTTGTGAGTATCAGCAAGTAAAGCCCAGCCATCGTGATATTCTGGATGTTCATTGAGTACTTCTAACAACATAACTTTAGCTTTATGTGGTTCAGTAGCAACGAGTGTCTTTGCGTTATTAATCGCATCAATTGGGCTCATAATTGGCTCTTATAATTTTATGTAGTTAGGGTGTACTATACCCCTTCCGTAATAGATTTTTGAAGTAAATGGTTACAGATACAGGTTTTATTCTTTCTAAAGAAGCGTTTGATAGTTCATCAGGGGTTAGTTTTGTGTTTTGGCTCTGGTGTGAAAATGGCCCATTAAAAGTACAGGTTGAGCACCAAGAGGTGTTATTTTTCATTCCTGAAAACCAAGTAACTGCTGCAAAGCGACTATTACAAAATCAAAACATTCATGCTCGTTTTGCTGATGCCAAACTAAAAAATTTCCAAAATCAGTCGGTGATATGCTGTTATTTTAAATCGTTAAAAGATTACTACAGCGCCATTAAGGTTTTAAAAAGTTCACAACTAATCACTTTTGAAGATGATGTTAGGCCAATTGACAGATTTTTGATGGAGCGTTTCATTAAAGGCTCTGTATGGGTAAAAGGTGAAATTCAAACACGAAGTGGTTTTCGACTGTTAAAGAACGCAAGATTAAAACCAAACAATGAATTTAGACCTTTCTTCAAACATGTTTCTATTGATATCGAGTGTAATGGCGAAGGCGTACTATTTTCTATTGGTTTAGTCGGAAACGGTATTGATAAAGTCTTAATGATAGGGCGCCCAGAGCCAACGACTCATCTAGATTATCAAATCAACTGGTGTGAAGATGAAATAGATCTTCTTACTCAGTTTGAAAATGAAATTCAGCGAATTGACCCTGATGTATTGATTGGTTGGAATGTTATTGAGTTTGACTTCAGTGTGCTTCACGCAAGAGCCGAGGCGTTAGGTATATCTCTAAAGCTTGGTCGCAACAAAGAAAAAATGCGCGTGCGCTCGGGAAATATTACTCGCATAACAATGCCTGGTCGTGTAGTTATTGATGGAATTGATACCTTAAAAAACGCTACTTATCATTACGATAGTTTTAGTCTTGCAAATGTAGCGAGTATTGAGCTTGGCGAAGAGAAGCTAATAAATACAGATAATCGTCTTGAAGAAATTATTCGCCAGTTTAATGAAGACAAACTGTCTCTTGCTAATTACAACAGGCAAGATTGCATTTTAGTGATGCGGATTTTTGAGAAACTTAAGTTACTTGATTTTGCAGTTGTAAGAAGCCAGCTTACAGGGCTTGAATTAGAACGAATGGGCGGCTCAGTTGCAGCCTTCACTAATCTTTATCTGCCGTTACTGCATAGAAGTGGCTATGTAGCCCCTAACTTAGGCGATCACGGCTTAAGTTTTGATAGCCCTGGTGGTTATGTCATGTCATCGCAGCCAGGTTTATACAAAAATATCCTAGTGCTTGATTACAAAAGCCTCTATCCATCAATAATGCGTACATTTTGTATAGACCCTCTCGGCCTTATTGAGGGATTAAAAAAATCAAATGATACAATCGAAGGCTTTAACCAAGCACAGTTTTCACGCACTGAGCATCATCTGCCAGAACTTATTAGAGGACTGGCTGCGACAAGGCAAATAGCCAAAGATAAAAACCAAACCATGCTCTCCCAGGCAATTAAAATCATCATGAACAGTTTATATGGTGTACTTGGCTCGAAAGGCTGCCGCTTTTATGACCCTCGATTATCTAGTTCTATCACTTTGCGCGGTCATGAAATTATGCAAACAACCAAGCGTTGGATTGAAGAGTGGGGCTATGATGTCATTTATGGTGATACAGATTCGACCTTTGTTAAGCTTGATGATGATCTAAATCCACTAGACTGTAATGAAATCGGTACGAAACTGGCAGAAAAAATAAACAAATGCTGGCAGCGTGTATTGCAGAAAGATTATAAAATAGACAGCTTTTTAGAAATAGAGTACGAAACCCACTTCAGTCCATTTTTTATGCCAACAATTAGAGGTAAAACAATGGGTTCTAAAAAGCGTTATGTAGGAAAAGTCGAAAAAAAAGGCGTTTCAAAATTAGTCTTTAAAGGGATGGAAACAGTTAGAAGTGATTGGACAGAGCTAGCCCACAAGTTTCAAACAGAATTATTTGAGATTTTATTTTCTGAAAATTACACCCAAGAATTTATTTTTCAAGCGTTTGATAACTATGTTAAAAAACTATATGAAGGTGAATTTGATTCAAAGCTAATTTATCGTAAGCGACTGGGTCAGCATTTGACTGATTACCAAAAAAACATCCCTCCCCATGTAAAAGCAGCGAAACAGTATTTAGCTGACAATCCCAACTTAACGTTTCAACGTGGTCAAATAATTGAATATGTTTACACCGCTAACGGCGCTGAGTACTACACTGGTGACCATAATTATGATTATGGCACTTATGTAAATAAGCAATTGTTGCCAATAGCTGAAATGATAGTTGTTGATTTGGGTACTAAAGTTTCGTCACTAAGTGACCGTCAGATACGGCTTTTTTAAGATTGTTAACATTTTTTTGACTCTTTATTGCGATGAATGATCAATAAGCTCAGTTTAAATGCTTATTTGTTTATTTTTTGCTCTTAAAACTGGTAAAAGTAAACTTTTTGCTGTCTCATTAAAAATTTGTAAATAAAGAGCTGGATATTTTGTTTTATTTGTTTATTATTTGTTTGTCGCAGTCCTGATGCGATACAAATAATAAACAAGCTTATGCTAAATATAGCCACAATATAGTGGTCCAGGGAGAATCAAATGTTAAATAATAAAGTTTCAAAAGCAGTTCGCTTAGCGCTTGCTTTTGGTACAGCTTCTACAGCTGCGTTTTCTGTAAACTCTTATGCTGCTGAAGAAGAAGCAGCAGAAAAAGTTGAACGTATTGAAGTTACAGGTTCACGTATCAAACGTACTGATATTGAAACTGCAAGCCCAGTACAAGTTACAACAGCTGAAGAAATCGCTGTAGCTGGTTTTACACGTGTTGAAGACATGATGAACAGCTTGCCTCAACTTGAAGCTTCAAACACAGCGTTCCAATCAAATGGTGCTTCTGGTACAGCTACTCTTGACTTACGTGGCATGGGTTCACAGCGTACATTAGTACTTATCAACGGTCGTCGTATGCAAGCGGGTGGTATCTACACTCAATCTGCTGATATTAACCAAATCCCAGCAGCACTTATTAAACGTGTTGACGTAATGACTGGTGGTGGTTCTTCAACTTACGGTGCTGATGCGGTAGCGGGTGTTGTAAACTTTGTAATGAATGATGAGTTCGAAGGCTTTGAAGTAAGCCTAGGTTCAACTGCATATCAACACGACAATGATAATGAATACATCCAAGGTTTAATGGATGAACGTGACTTTGACTACCCAGAAGGTAGCTCAGGTTTTGATGGTTCTTCTTTTGACTTCTCAGCTACATTAGGTGGCTCTTTCGATAGCGGTAAAGGCCACGCTGTTGGTTATTTCACTTACCAAAAGCAAAATGAACTTCGCCAAGGTGCTCGTGACTATTCTTCATGTGCTCTAAATGCTGCAGGTACAGCGTGTGGTGGTTCTGGTAACGCGGTAATTCCTAACTTCTATATCTCAGCGCCTACAGACAGCGGTGCATTCGACTGGGATGATTACGATTATTGGACACTTGGCTCTGATAGCAGCTTCATTCCTTCAAGTGGTAACGTATATAACTACGCTCCAATTAACCACTTCATGCGTCCTAATGAGCGTCACACGTTAGGTTTATTCTCTAAATACGAAATTAATGATCACTTCCAACCGTTCATGGAAGCGATGTACATGCGTGACCGTACTACAGCGCAAATCGCTGAGTCTGGTACGTTCTTCAACGAAAACTACGTTATTGATTATGATAGCCCGCTTCTTACAGATGCGCAGCGTCAAAACTTAACTGACCGTTTCGGTTTAACTTCAGGTGACCAATTTGCAACTTACATCGGTAAACGTAACGTTGAAGGTGGCCCACGTGCAGATAGCCTTGAACATAACTCATTCCGTTTAGTACTTGGTAGCCGAGGTGAGCTAAGCGACCTTTGGTCATACGAAGCATTCGTACAGTATGGTTCAACGTCTTCATCTTCTGCATACGAAAATGACTTCTTCGGTCCACGTATCAGCACTGCGCTTTCTGCAAATGGTGAAGACTGTTCAGCAACTTCTGGTTGTATCCCTTACGAAGTATTCACGTACCAAGGCGTTACTCCTGAGTCAGCTGGTGCATTAACTGGTACTGCGATTCTTAACGGTGTTACAGAGCAGTTTATCGTGAATGGTTTCGTTACTGGTGAATTTGAATGGGGTCTACCTTCTTCAGATTACCCAATTGCGGCAGTATTTGGTGCTGAATACCGTGAAGAAACGTTCAGCCGTACTGCGGATGAAGTTTACGCGCAAGGCTTATTACTAGGTCAAGGTGGTACAACTAAGAGTTTAAACGGTGAATATGACGTAACTGAAGTATTCGGTGAGTTAAGCTTACCTATCGTTGAAGGTATCACAGGTGTTGAAAGCTTATTAGTTGAATTAGGCTATCGTTGGTCTGATTACAGCACATCAGGTTCAGAGCCTACTTATAAAGTAGCAATGAACTGGGACGTAACTGAAAACTGGAAAATCCGTTCAAGCTATAACCGTGCAGTACGTGCAGCGAACAACGGTGAGCTATTCGCACAACAAAGCACAGGTTTATGGCCAGGTACCGATCCTTGTGCAGGTGCAACACCATCTCTTAGCCAAGCAGAGTGTGCTAATACAGGTGTTCCTGCATCTCAATATGGTAGCGTAGGTAAGAGCCCTGCTGACCAATACAATGGTTTCTTTGGTGGTAACCCTGAGCTTCGTCCTGAAATTGCTGATACAATCACTCTTGGTGTTGTTGGTAACCCATTTGAAGATTTTAACTTCTCAATCGATTATTGGGATATCGAACTTGAAGATGCAATTGGCGCAATTGATCCTGAACTAATTGTTGAGCAATGTGGTAAAACTGGCCAAGCAGTTTTCTGTGATAACGTACAACGTACACCGGGAAGTGCTAGTCTTTGGATTGGTTCAGGCCAAGTTGTAGCGACAAATACTAATTTAGGTAAAATTCACTATGAAGGTATCGACTTAAGTGCTAACTACGACATCGAAGTAGGCGGTGGTACACTTTCTACAAGCCTAATCGGTACTTACATGATGACTAAGGAATTTGATAATATTCCTGGTGTAAGTGAAGTATATGATTGTGTAGATACACTAAATAATGGCTGTTTCCCACAACCTGAATGGCGTCATGTTCTTAGCGCAAGCTATGACACAGGCAGCTGGTGGAGAGCGACAGCTAAATGGCGTTACTTCAGTGCAGTTAACGAGTACGATGGTGCTGATACACTTGTACAAGATGGTATTGGTTCACAAAGCTACCTTGACCTTAAAGGCACGTTTACGGTGAATGATTACACTTCAGTACTTATTGGTGTAAATAACATTCTTGATAAAGAGCCGCCAATGGTAGGTGGTTCACTTTCAACAAACGCAAATGCTATTGCTGGTTACTATGACACTTTAGGTCGTTACTTCCATGCAAGCGTGACGTTAAAATTCTAATTTGAATTAATTAATGTATGATAAAGCGAGCTTCGGCTCGCTTTTTTTATGGGAAAACAATGACATCAGAACAACACGCGTTTACCCAAGCGGTAGCTTTACTTCAACAAGGTAAAGTTAGCCAGGGGATAGAATTATTAAAACCGTTAACACATAACAGTGAGTTTGCTGAAAAAGCGTTACAGATCCTTTTCAAAGTTGCTATGCAGCAACAAGATACTGAAACAGCCATTGCATATTGCCAACAACTGGTATCTATTGCTCCTACAAAGTTTGATTATGTACTGACCTTAGTACAATTAAGTATGAGTTGTGGCGAGTTCAAAATTGCAAAAAACGCGCTGTTGCCATTATACACAGCAAATCCGCAGCAAGCTGATATTTGCTTTCAGCTTGGAAAAATAGAAAGAAAGCTCGGTAATTTTGATGCAGGGATTTCCTTTTTTGAACGAGCTATAAAACTATCTGAGCAGTTTAAAGCACCCGCTTTAATAGAAATTGCTTTTTTGTATAATGAGCAATTACATCAACCCGATAAAGCCCTACATTACTTACAACAAGCGATTAGTCATGATAAGAATAATCTTCAAGCTCACTTTTCATTGGCAAATATTTACGAACAGCTTGGTGATAAAGAGAAGGCGAAAACAGGCTTTCAACAGGTCTTAAAATTAGATGCATTTAATGCGATGGCTCAAGCAAGATTAGCCGATATTGAGACCTTTTCTGAACGCGATGCAATTGACTATGAACAAGCAAGCTTAGCGATATTAAAGCGAGAGTCAGATGATATAGCATGTGCTGATATTTATTATGCACTTGGTAAAGTATTTAATGATTGCAAAAACTATCAGAAAGCATGGCATTATTATGTAAAAGCGAATCATTACAATAAAAAGTATTTACCAGTCTATGATCGCCAGTCTGCTGAGAAGATTACTGACTACACATTAGCGCGTAATATTGCTCTGCCAGAAGCTAACAGTTCAATAACACCCATTATAATTTGCGGTATGTTTCGTTCTGGCTCAACACTAATTGAACAAATCATCAGCTCTAATGAGCAAATAGCGGCAGGTGGTGAAATTGCCTATTTACATTCATCGTTATTCAGTTTGATTGGTGATGAAAAGGCACTTGTTAATAAGGCTAAAGAGCCTGAATTTATAGATGGTTATAAAGAACAATTAACTTTAAGAGCTGAAGGTGCGCTTTATGTAACAGATAAACGCCCTGAAAATTACCTTTATTTAGACATTATCAAGCAGTTATATCCAAAAGCGAAGATTATCTGGACAGAGCGAGATATTAAAGACAATAGCTTGTCAGCTTTTTTCCAGCATTTAGGTCCGAGCTTAAACTATGCTGTATCTCTAAATGATACTCTACATCACTATGAGCAGCAGCAACGAATTAAATCACATTGGCAGTCGTGTTTTAGTAATGATATTTTTACTCTGAATTACGACCAGCTTGTTTGCTCGCCCGAGCAGATGTTAGAACAGTTGTTTAGTTTTTTAGGGTTAGAATACACTGATGAAGCCCAGCGATTTCATAATAAATCTGGCGCAGTAAGTACAGCGAGTGTATGGCAAGTTAGAAAACCACTTTATAAATCATCCTCAGGACGATTTGCAAATTACCTTGAATACATACAGGCCGATGAAAAATCCTACCTAGATGCAAAAGCGCTGTTAAATAAGTAATTGGTAATAAAAAAGACCATCATCTAGATGGTCTTTTTTATTATTTTAAGGGCATGATATCACATGGAATGGTTAGCCGAGGGCTAGTGCTTTTTAGTTGGTATGTACCATGCCAAATATAGCTTGGAAATATAATAATTTGACCTTCTTCAGGGCATATTTCACGAGCTATAGACTCACGTTCACCTAAGTTAAGACTGGTTTCTCCTAGCTTAAGCCAGCCATTTTTAGTGTCATCATCTTTACTCATTTCATTAGGAATAGAAATATAGCTCGGCGCTGATAACCAACCTTGAGGGTGGATATGATTAGCATGAAAACCGCCTTCTTCTAGTTTCACTGACCAACTACCTCTAGCAACAAATCGTTTATGGTTACGTGCTAAAAGAGGGTGGTTAGCATCCTTTGGTAACTGCATTAGGTATTGATTAATGCATTGGCTCATAGATGACTTAAATAAATCAATAAGTTGGTTTGAGCGGTGTAATAAGTGACCTTGAGTTTGACTACCGCTGCGCACACTTTGATCTAATGGTTGTAGTTTATTTGTGTGAAGGCTGATCATTAATTCCTGCAACTGCTTATTAAAATCAGCAAAGGTTTTAAAACCTGGCGGAGCAGGCAGCTCCATGACTTTAACGAATTTATCTAGATCAGTTAACCAGTGATATTTATCATCATTTGATAAGCGCCAAGCAATACTTAAATATGCCCAAAGCTCTTGGTTATTAGGATTAAATTTTACAGCAGTTTCTAAGTGAAAGATCGCTGAGCTGTAATCGCCTTGTTGTATGTAAAAGTTTGCTAAATCAATACAGTAACGAGCATTTTGTGGAGCTGCTTTAACGAGCTGTTGAAGGAGTGAAAATGCTTTTTCTTCGTCACCTGTTCTATCAAGAATAATACTGTGGGCATGATGTAAAT
Source organism: Pseudoalteromonas sp. MB47 (assembly GCF_011319765.1). Lineage (NCBI taxonomy): Bacteria > Pseudomonadati > Pseudomonadota > Gammaproteobacteria > Alteromonadales > Pseudoalteromonadaceae > Pseudoalteromonas > Pseudoalteromonas sp. MB47. Next base: position 53,457 of record NZ_VFBD01000013.1, read on the forward strand.
CTAAATTTTGTGGGTTGTTTTGTGTTGCATTACTACTTACTAATAATGCTTCTTCTAGTTTACCTAGTTGTAGTAGTTGACAAATTTGCGAGTGGATCAGAACAGGGTTTGCATCAAAGTGTTTAAAAGTGTCTGCATATGAACTCATTAACTGGCTTTGAGAGTGCTCCCAGTAGAGTTTATTAAGGCTTTCATGTGCAGGTACATAGTTAGGAGCAAGCTCTAGGCATGCCTTAAGATGAGCTTGTGCTTGTTCATATTGCTGTAAATCATAGTATGTACAACCAACTATGTAATGCAATTCGGCGCTTGGTTGCTGTTTTAAAAGCATTTGCAAAAGCGCTAATGCCTCGGGAAATTGACCTAAATTTCGATAATTACAGGCATGTTTATAAACGAAATGAAATTGCCCTTTTAATTGTTTTGGCAATTTTGTTTGAAAATAGTTTTCGATTTTTTGTAAGTCACCCAGTCGCTCGAAAAGTTCTAAAGTGAGCCAATGGTAACGGACTAATGCGTTCTGAGAGGGCGATGTTTTGCTTAATAAAAGTTCGGCTTTTAATAATTCATCTTGATTAACTAGACTTTCAATGTAATTGAGGCGTGGTTTTTCAAGAGACAAAGAAACTGTGTTGTATTCACAAAAATGAATACAGTCTGCATACTTTTTTTGTTTACATAGTAGATTAGTGTAGTTGTCTAAAAGGCCAACATGATTACTAAATTGGCTAAGGCCTTTTAAATAACACTGCTCTGCATCAGTTGTTTTGTTTACAGCTGATAAACATAAGCTATTCAATGTATACCAATCAGCGGTTTTATTTGTATGTAAAGAAAGGAGTTGTAATGCCTGCACATATTGTTGTTGATTGAATGCGTGCAAAGCTCTTTGTAATGAATTATTCACTCGTAAACCCTGTTTTTGCTTTATGTTAACAGGGTGTACAGTAAAGTAAAATATTACTCTTGATTTACATCAAGGTCTTTGATTTATTCAGTGTGTTTATGGTGAAGGGTAATAAACAGCCCTGAAAGTTAACTTAGTTTAGGTTTTTGCTGTAAGGCCTGACCTGGTTGTAAAAAGCTGACTTAGCAATAAAGTTTCTATTCGAAAAAGACCGCATGCCGCTGATTACTGACATGCGGTGTTTAGCGATTAATTATTTGAATCAATATCTTTGATCTCAACAGTACCGCTATTGTCTTGGCGTTTTAAGTTAAGCTTTTTAATTTTTTCTAACATTTCAGGTGAAAAGCGACCAAAATCCATTGTACGCATCATGATAGAGTCGTTAATAAAGTTAACATTAACGGCCCCCATACCTGAGCTACTGCCATCTTCAGATACTGGTACATCAGAATTACTCACCACAGCGTTTAACATTGCTGCTGGGTTAGTTGATGCAGTTGCACCAAAACTACGCTCTGTACCAAATAAGTCGGTTATATTCCAATCTTCAATGTCAATTTTAAAACGTTTTGCGTATTTAACATCGCTTTTCATTTGCCCTTCAGCGTAGTCTTCTAAATGCTCACGTAAGTCAGTTTCGAAGTCAGTAAATAATGATTCAGTTTGCTCATAATATTTAGATACATAAAGGCGGCTTTTACGCTTAATTTGCATGCCTCGATTAGAGTTTACAAATTCTTCACCATTTTCAACTAGTTGATGGTAAACCTTATTACCTTTATAAGCTTCATTGCGCAGGTTTGGGCTACCTATGTTACCTTGATAAAAGCCATACATGACGATTGGTTTCTTTTTACCGAATTTTTCAAAAACAATTTTATGTTGGATATCATTGAGTGAAAGCTTATAACCGGCAACGGTTAAAAACTCTTCATCTAAAATTGAATCATCATCAAAAAGAAGATCTTCTGTATCGCGAATAGGGTAGTGCTCGATTAACTTTTCAACTATCGCTGTATTGTAAAGGTTAAGCCAGTATGCCAATTGCTCATCGAGGCTAAGTTCGTTAAGAGAAATTTCGTCAGGTACTTTTTCCAGGCTTATACGAATTTTGTGAAAGCCATCTTTTATTTCTGATTTAGATACTGCCTCAAATAAAAAACGATTAGCCTCCAAAGCTGTATCATTATTTTTATGTGATTTCATGCGCGTGCCAATGGATGATTGGGATTTACGTGAGCTTCTATCAGACCTGCCCATATCTAGCACTGTTATTTCAAGTAGGTTATCAAGATCCTCGTATGAAATTCTTATATCTCTATTAAGGCTAAAATCTGAGAATTCTTCTGGTAGTTCATTGATTTTTGCGTACGAAGAAAGTGAGCAAAAAGTAAATGCAATTAGTAATAATTGTTTAATCATGGTTTTTCCTTGTTGTTTTAACAATCTAACTATTGCCGATTGTTACATTTTTTTCAAGTTGGAATGTACCGAATTTATTACTACTTAGCGTCTTGGGCTTAGTAAATAAGGAGGGTGAGCTTTTTTCTAGAGTCGACTAATGGGTTTGGTTAATAGAATGTTCATTCTATTAACTTTTGCATGGTTAATCTTAAAAAACATATCTAACTATCATCTTATCTAAGTAATTTGTGGTTTCGTCTATATCTATTGGGTTTAAGTTTTCAAATTTTAAATTTAAGCGAAAAAAAAATCCAAAATACAAACCGCCTATTTATTGTGTTTATTGCAATTATTTGGCGTTATTTTGGTGTGTACCTTTATTGGTACTAAATAATGAAATTCTTCTTTCCCTTTGTAACTCATTGTTAATGATGCTGTACCCTTTGTGGTTTAAGGGTTTTTCGTGTGTTAAATTTGTTTTTAACTCTGTGGTGTTTTTATATTTATTGTTAAAAGTTGAACTTTTGCGTTAGTGAAGTGTTGACCTTTGAGAGTGGCGAGTATTATTATCAAAGCTCGAAATGACTGCGGAATATGCATTTATTTTGAATAACTATAAATATTCCATGAATAACATGGTCCAGGGAGAATCAAATGTTAAATAATAAAGTTTCAAAAGCTGTTCGCTTAGCGGTTGCTTTTGGTGCAGCTTCGACAGCTGCATTTTCTGCTAGTACATTTGCTGCAGATGAAGAAAACGCAGGGAAAGTTGAACGCATCGAAGTAACAGGTTCACGTATCAAGCAAGTTGATATGGAAACTGCCTCACCAGTGACAGTTATTACTGCAGCTGATATCCAGTTATCTGGTGAAGCGACAGTTGCAGATGTATTAAATAACTCGTCTGTAAACAGTTTCGGTTCTTGGCGTGGTATGTCAGGTTATGGTTCAGGTGCCGCCGCAACTTCAAATGTTAATATGCGTGGCCTTGGTGCAAACTATACACTTGTATTATTAGACGGCCGTCGTATGCCAGGTACTAGTTCTTCTTCTGGTGCAGCGGCTGATACGTCACGAATTCCAATGGCAATCGTTGAACGTATTGAAATTCTTCGTGAAGGTGCATCTGCGGTATATGGCTCTGATGCGGTTGCTGGTGTAATCAACATCATCACTAAAAAAGATTTTAATGGTTTAAACTTCACATATGACACAGAGTTACCTTCAGTTGAAGGTGGTGATACTAACCGTTTCTCAGTGACAGGTGGTTATGCATCTGATAAAGGTAATATCACATTAACTTACGAACACTACAAAGCAGATGCAGTTTATGACCGTGATATCTGGGAATTAGATTCTGAATTATACGGTGCATTTTCGTCTTACAGCTCTGTTCCAAATGGTCAAGGCAAAGACTCTAAAAACTGGTACTCAGCAGACTTATGTGATGTTGCAGATAATACAGTACCAAGTAGCGACGGCCGTTGTTTATATAGTTATGGCGCTGTGACTAAGCTTTTCGCTGACGCAGAACAAGACTCAATCCTTTCAAACTTTAAGTATGAGTTAACAGACGACTTATATTTCCGTGGCCGTGCAAGTGCTTCAATGTCTAAGACTGATGCTCGTTATGCTGGTACACCTGTATCAACTACAAAACCGACTATGTATGCTGATAACCCTATGAACCCATATGGTGAAGATATTTCACTAAGCATGCGTTCAGCTAACTTGGGTAACCGTGATACTCGCGTTGAAATTGCTAACATTGATTTTGTTGGTGGCTTAGTAGGTTATACTGATATTGGTAACGGATTTGACTGGGAAATCAATGCGCAGCGTAGCCGCTCTACGACTGAATCATTCAACCGTAATCTAATTAATGATCCACTTGTACAATCTCTAATCGATACAGGTGAATACGATATCTTCAATACTACAGGTATGGATTTTGCTTCATGGGATGCACAAATGGCAGAGCTTTATGCTGGTGCAGCTCACATGGGTACCTATAAAGCAGAGTTCGAAAGCACTCAATTTGACGGTTTAGTTTCTACAACGCTTGTTGATAATGAATCATTTACCTTAGCGGGTGTAGTAGGTGCTGAGTTTGAAACGATCGACTTCACTCAGTATTCAGACCCTCTATCTGCTTCAGGTAATGTGTCAGGTGGTTCAGGTGGTGATGATGTATTTGCAACACGTGACCGTACTTCTAGCTACTTAGAGCTACAAGCTGCTTTCCCATTCGGTTTAGATTTAAATGCTGCAGTTCGTTACGATAAATATGAGCAAGAAGGTGACGTAGGTGCATCTGTTGTTGCAGGTGAATTCGATAACGTAACTAGTCAACTTGGTGCTGCTTGGCGTATCACAGATGACTTATTAGTACGTGCAAGCTGGGGTGAGTCTTTCCGTGCTCCAAACATGGGTGAGATGTTCTCTAGTCAATCTTTAAGCTTCGAAACTAACTACGATACACTTTGGTGTGATAACCAAGGTAACGCTGCAAGCGATACTGTTTACTGTGCGCCAAGTGGTACACAACACAAAACGTGGTTTGGTGGTAACCCAGATTTAGAGCCAGAAGAAGGTGAGTCTCTAACTGTTGGTACAGTTTGGAATGTGACAGATACACTTTCAATGGAAGTTTCATACTACAAAGTAAAAATTGATAACCGTATTGCTGCAATCAGTACAGATCGCTTACTTTCAGATGAAATTGAAAATGGCTCTAACCCAGCTGTTGTGCGTGATGCAGAAGGTAAAATTGATGTAATGTACAGCTTTGATCAAAATATGGCTTCTTTAGAGACGTCTGGTTTTGACTTTAAAGCGAACTACACTCATGAAACTAATATCGGTGATTTCTCATTACGTGGTGAAGCAAGTTACGTTGAAGAGTTTGTAGAAATCACAGAAGCAGGTGCTGATCCTTTCGATTACTCTGGTCTTCAAGATTACCCAGAGTGGCGTGCAAATATGACGCTTGATTGGAAATATGATAACTTTGGGGCTGCTTGGTCTACTTACTACATTGGTAAACAAGAATCAGGGGCAGAAGAATTTAACAATCCTTCTTTAGCGCCAGTTGCGAGCTACTTCAAGCATAATGCACAAGTATCTTATACACATGATTGGAACGGTAAAGTAACATTTGGTGTGAATAACATCTTCGACCGTGAAGCACCTAAATGGTACGACGGTTTCTACGACTACCGTGATGCTTCTACAGCACTATATGATGTGCTTGGCAGAACAATTTTCTTAAAAGTAGAACAAACGTTCTAATTTTAAAGAATGCATAAGCTTCAAAAACCTCGCCTAATTGCGAGGTTTTTTTTTAAATAACAATAAATCTATAGGGTTATTTATATTGAAATACTTACCTATGTAATGCTACTCAACTGGGTGTTTTCTTGGTATGTGATAGCAAGCCAGCAACACACTGATAACTATAACTTGAAGACTTCTAGAAATCGCCAAATTTCCAATTTATCACTGACTTTAAATTATTTTCTCCAATAAAAAAGCGTAAAATATAATAAATATTGAAACCGAAGGGTTATAAATTATAAAAGTAATTCTCCAGTTTGAAGAGCATGATATGAATACCGTATCGTGACCAAAGAGTAAGGAGGCTGTTTTTATATTAAATAACAATGCAAAAGAAAGTTTTAGTATTTATAAAACTAAAACTGACTCTAAAGCGTGCGATTTGTTGGCGCTCATGAAGGCACATCAGGCATATGCTCAGCGTTTTCTATAGTACAAATGCTGACAACAAATCCGAGCATATTTTCATTAGCTTTAACGGTTGAAACTTAAAGGTTCCGGAACTTTATAAACTACCACTAATAGCCGTAGGAATGAGCTAAAAAAGGCGTATTCGTAAAATAGATATGATGACAAAAAGTTTAGGTAATGTTAGAGCTTAGCCACTTGATCATGATGGTACAGTTCGTGGAACTGCAAAAATTGATAATTTTTAAGGGTTTTCTCTATAAAGGTAAAGCCGTACAAGACTTCAAGGTGCTTAAACTGCTTAATGTTGTAGTTAAGGATATAAATTTGTAGATGTTATAAGTATTCGATTTGTAATAAAAATTGTTTTTTATAAAGCGATACTTACCCTGAACACTATATTTATTCGACGAAGCAAAACAGAGCTAAAGTTTCCATCAGCACCTATGTGTTGGAAATATAGCTTGGTGCTATGCCTTTTCTGAAATCGATCAAACTTAAGAGCCGAAATAAGCTTATATTTTATGGTTATCAAAAAGTTCTTTAGGAAAAAATTCCCCACTAATTGTTAATCCCTATCGTCGTTCTTTTAGTATTCGAGGTTATAAGGGGTTAACTCTGCGCTTCAGTGTTATGCAACCTTAGATTATGTAACTGCAGCAGGCCGAGCTTATTTCAAAATTTGAGTAGTGTTATTGATTATAGATATCAGTGAGCCTTACCTAAACATTGGGAACCTCACCGTGAGCCTTTTAGAAAATCAGATTGGCGGTATAGTAAATAAATCTTTGATGATAAAAATGTCACCTTACGTCACACAGATAAAATTAAAGCGTCGGTTATGGTTGTTCAAGGAATTGAAGGCTTAAGTGTAGTTATGTAGCACAAGACCGATTTACATGAAGCACAGACAAAACAGTAGGAAATTTTGTCTGATGTTGAATGGATCATGAAAGAAATTTAAGAACGAGCCTTTTAATAGCAAGAAAATAAAGTTGAGCTTTATACAAAAATGAAAAAGCTTTTAGAAAAAAATACGAAATAATAGGTTTTCTAATAAATATAAAAATCCCGAATTTAAGCTGGTTATCTTGGTTTTGGTTTTTTATTATTTCGAATATATGAATTAATGTGAAATATATGTGACGTTACTTTTCTTCAAATACTTATATGTATGAAACTTAAAATTCACATTTAAAATCAATGGTTAAAAAGCTGTTGACCAAATGTTGTTCCTGATATTAGTATTTAATTCCCTTAAAGGGTACTAGTACCTTTTATGGGTTTAAATAAATTAATAGAGTCATAACATGGATATGACCAGGGAGATTCAAATGTTAAATAATAAAGTTTCAAAAGCAGTGCGTTTAGCAATTGCTTTTGGCGCAGCATCAACGTCAGCATTTTCAGTTTCTGCAGTGGCTGCAGATGAAGGTGCAGAAAAAGTAGAGCGTATCGAAGTAACGGGGTCACGTATTCGCTCTACTGACCTTGAAACAGCACAACCAATCCAAACAATAAGTCGTGAAGATATTGCTAATCAAGGTTTCACATCTGTTATTGATTTGATTGAAAATATGTCTGCAGCTGGTTCACCGCCAATCAGTCGTTCTGAGCCATTAGTGTCTGGTGAGAATGTGGGTGGTAACTACGTCAACCTTCGTAACTTAGGCGCCAGCCGTACTTTAGTTTTAATCAATGGTAAGCGTTTGGGTATTACTACCTCTGGTTATCAAGATATCTCGGCTATTCCAATGGGAATGGTTGAACGTATTGATGTGTTAAAAGATGGCGCGTCTGCAATGTACGGTTCAGATGCAATGGCTGGTGTTGTTAATATTATCACTCGTAAAAACTATGAAGGTCTTGAGTTCACAGTATACGGCGGTGGCTATGACGATGGTGATGGTGAGAAGAAAAACATTAGTATGGTCACTGGCTTTTCGGGAGAAAAGGGTTCAATTACTTTAGGTGCTGAGTGGCGTGATGAAAGTGATGTATGGGCGAGAGACCGTTCTTTCTCAGAAGTGTCATATCCAGGTTATGATATTCCAAATAACCGTACTTTAGTGGGTCAATATGGTCGTTTTTATTATAATGATCAATGGTGGGTTGCTAAGCGCCCAGGCAATGCTTCATCTTTTGACGATTTTGAACCGCAAACTTATGAAAATGGTTCAAGTAATTCAATTGACCAAATGCATTTAGAAACGCCTTTAAGTGCACGCTCTCTTTATATCAGCTCTAACTACGATATTACTGATAGTGTAAGTTTTACAAGTGATATCGGATATAGTGAACGTGAAGCGTTACGTCAGGTAGCAGGTTATCCATATCAATCAGCGTCAGATGGCTTTGTGTTAAGTGGTGATAGCTATTTTAACCCAGTTGGCGAAGATGTTTCATTTACTCGTCGTGGTTGGGAAGTTCCACGTACAACTGAAAGTAATCAAGATACTTTACGTTTTACTGCCGCATTAGAAGGCTCTTTCGAGTTAGCTAATCGTTATTTTGACTGGGATGTTGGTGGTGTTTACAGCAAGAGCACAACTGTTCAAGTAGACAACGGTAACTTCTATAAGCCTGCTATTGAAGCCGCTACTGGCCCTTCATTTTTAAACGCATCGGGAGAAGTTCAGTGTGGTACTGAAGATGATCCAATTTCATCAGCTGAGTGTGTTGCGTGGAATCCTTTAGCAGGCTTCGGTGCAGGGCCTGTTGAAAACTCGCTAGCAGATCCTGATGTACAAGACTTCTTGTATCCTACACTGCATTATCGTGGTGAAACTCAAACAACAATGTACTTTGCTAACATAAGTGGTTTACTTGCAGAGTTACCTGCAGGTTCATTAACTTTCGCTGTTGGTACTGAGTATCGTAAAGAGTCGGGTGAGTATAATCCTGATGCACTAGCGCAACTCGGTCAAAGTACTACTCTTGCATCTGGTGCAACGGGTGGCGGTTACGATGTTACTGAAGGTTACGCAGAGTTAAATGTTCCTATTTTATCTGATGTTGTTGGTGCTAAGTCTCTAAACGTTAGTCTTGCGACTCGTTACTCAGATTACAGTACTTTTGGTGATACAACGAACAGTAAAGTAGGCATTGAGTGGCGTCCAACTGATGATTTATTGGTTCGTGGTACTTGGGCTGAAGGCTTCCGAGCTCCAACAATTAGTAACTTGTATGGTGGTGGTTCTCAAACTTTTACAACAGGCTTTATCGATCCATGTGATTCAGTTTATGGTACAGCAGCTGGCTCTGCGCGCTGTTTACAAGATGTACCAGCTGATTACCGTCAGTTACAACAAGGCTTTGTGCCGACGACTGGCCCTGCAGCTCAAACACCAGTGCCATTCAATAGTGGTTCAAATCCACTGTTACAACCAGAAGAGTCTGTCAGTAAAACCGTTGGTTTTGTTTACAACCCAAGTTATGTTGAAAACCTTGATATCATCCTTGATTGGTGGAGTATTAAAATCACTGACACGGTAGTTTCTGACTCACCAAATGAGATCTTAAAAGATTGTTATATTGGCGGTGATGAATCACGATGTGCAATGTTTTCACGTGATCCGAACAACTCAATTGTTAACGATTTAACATATGGTACGCGCAATGCTGGTTTCACTGAAACATCAGGTATTGATCTATCATTAGCATATGCATTTGAAACTGGTTTTGGTGACTTCCGTGCAACTCTAGATAGCACATACTTACTAAAATATGATTCAAAATCGACAAATGATCCAACAACTAAAGTTGAATCAGATGTAGGTCATGGAGATACATTTAGAACACGTGCTAACTTTGGCTTGAATTGGACGTATGGAGATTTCAGTGCAAACTGGGCGATGCGTTATTTCTCTTCAATGCGTGAGGACTGTTATTTTGAAGACCGTTGTAGTGATCCAAACTTCCAACGTGATTGGACTAATGGTGTAGTTGTGCCTAAAAATAAAGTAGGCTCTACTACATTTAACGACCTACAGTTCACTTATAATACGCCATGGGAATCTAAGCTTTCTATTGGTGCTAACAATGTATTTGATAAACGTGGTCCTATTATGTACTCAGGCCCAAGTTCTACTTATTCATATTACGGTGGCTTTGATATTGGTCGTCAATTGTACTTCCGATACTCACAAAGCTTTTAATGTGTAAATAACAATAAAAACCCACTGACTAAAGTGGGTTTTTTTAGTTTAATTAACTGCTCTTGATTATTTCTTACTTCATACCCATTGGCTTTTGCAATAGTTTAGAGGTGGAAAATATGCGCATGCTATTTTTAAATAATTAACGCAATCTTTATTCGAATGGCGACTGTACGTCTGTATCGAATCATCTATTTGTTAATTTTTATAGTAGCTAGTTTTAAACAAAAATTGAGTATTTAAATTTCACTGCTAGAATGTATCTAGTTATTTACTTTTGCTTGGTTTAGTTCTGAAACGACGATTTCTCTTTTACCTCTATGCTATTACGCTTTTATTCTCTTGTATTGCTTCTGCGACGCAACTCAAAGCGGGTATCGTAAGTTATAATTTTTTTCCTTATCACACCCAAGACGCAAATGGTCAATATACTGGTGTAATTGTTGGTTACAGTAACGAAATAGCGCGTTTAGCTGGTGCCGATTTAGAGTACCGAGTTTACGACAGTCTTGACGAGCTTCTGGACGGACTTAAAGCTGGTGAAATAGACTTTGCGGTTGGATTGAATAAAACCACGCAACGTAAAAAACATTATTTATTTTCAACACCCTTTATGGAAGGTCCTCGAGGAATAGTTGTAAATCAATCTATTGCGAATAGTGCCTTAAAGAACTTTGCTAGTTTACGATGGGTTTGTATCACTGGGAGTTCGCATTGCGAATATCTAGCAGAAAATGGGGCGCTTTATATAAATCGCTTTATAAAACCAGATGATGCGTTTAAAAAAGTGGCGGATGGCTCATTTGATGCTTTTTTAGGTGATTATTCAGTTTTGTCTCATCAGTTAAAAAATCGTGGTAAAGACGGTCTTAAAGTTGTAAGTCCTATCTGGCTTTCTAGTGAAACATTTCATGTCATGTTCAACCAACAGAAGACGGCTTTACGTAATCAAGTTAATTCTTTTTTAGCATCTATCTCTCCAACCACGAAACAATTATGGGAAAGTTCGGCAAGTGAAGAATATTTGGCCGCAAAAGCCTATAGTCAATTCAAACGTGAATTCAATAAAGTAAGTGTGAAAGGCAACAATAATTATTTACTTACGTTCTCGTTTATTGATGGTTTGTTTCCAATTAATGACACAAATCAAATTGGCGAAGCTACAGGCTATTTAAATGATACCCTTGAGTTACTATCTGAACGAAGTGGGTTCCAGTTTAAATATATCCCTGCTGCAAATTCCAAAGAATTAGAAAGATTATTTTTAGCGAATAAGATCGATCTCATTCCGACGATGACACCAACAAGAATTAATGAAGGTGTTTTGATTGCTTTACCGCCGCACGTAAGCGTAGAAATGGTTTTAATTTCTAAACGTTCGAGTAAAACTCAGCGTATTGGTTATATAGATCTGTTTGCAGATCCAAAAAAGAAGCTGCCAAGTGCTGAGAATTTAGAAACGGTGTCATTTAGCTCAATTGTGACACTTTTTTATGCTTTGAGGAACGACACGATTGATAGTGTTATCTTACCGCAAAGCATTGCGGCATATCAATTAAATCAGTTTTACATAGGCGAATTTTATATCAACCCTAAATACCGATATAATCAGCCGATCTATTTCCTTGTGAATAAAAACTTTACTGAATTAGTCAGTTTACTTGAAAGCCTTTTCAAAACACTAACGAGCAATGACTTCAATCATATTGTCAATCGTCATGGTATTTTTAATATCGAGCGTGGATATGACAAAACCACCGTTAATACAACTGCAATTTTAACCTTAATTCTTATCTGTATTTCGATTATTTATTTTGTTAGCTGGCGGATTACCATAAACCGTGAGATTTCAAAACGAAAAGAGGCTGAGCAAGTTGCGTTAAGTAAATTGAACTTCACTCAAAAACTCATCGATGATTTACCTACAATGGTAGTGATACAAGATTCTGAGCAAAAAAGGATAATGTGGAACAAAGCCTATAAGGATAATTTTGCTCATTTATGGGACGAAAAAAAACGGTATTTACGTGACGAGTTAGCACAAGTTAGCCAGTTATTGACGCAGAATAAGCAAAGCTTGCACTCTGGAAAAGTTTTTAATCGTCAAATGAACTTTACCAATAAAGTAGGAAAGAAGCTTGAGCTTCTCTACACTAAAAAGCCATATCTTGGAGTTGATGGTCAGTTGGCTGGGATTATGACCGTCATCACTGATTTGACTGAACATCATAACCTTCAAAGGGAAAACCAAGCGGTTCAACAATTATTACAAACGATTACTGATACTATCCCTGGCGGGGTATTTCAGTATGAATATTATGATAATGGTGAAGGGTGTTATACCTATATTAGCAAAGGGGCGCAAAGTTTATTGGGGGTAACATCAAGACAACTCAATAGCCGCGGTATGACCGGATGTATTTCCCCTTGTATTGTTGATGAAGACCGGGTGCAAATAGCTAAAGCCTTTAAGCAAGCAAGTAAGCGCAAAGGCATGATTGATATTGAGTTTAGAATTAATAATCTTGGCCAAAAAGTTTGGTGCCGTTATATTGCCAATGCACAAACAAAAGGCAATGACATACAACAAGGGGTTAGGTGGAATGGTATCTTATTAGATATTAGCTTACTCAAACATCATCAAGTTGAATTAAATAAGGCCAACCAACAGGCGCTTCAAGCTGATTTAGTTAAAAGTCGTTTTATTGCGACGATGAGTCATGAATTAAGGACACCTTTATCTGGGGTAAATGGTTTTATTGAGCTTTTAAAATCATCACAAGTAGACAGTGAGCAATCTACTTTAATCGAACACATTGAGGTTTCAGTAACTAAACTACAAGGTTTAGTTGATGATATTCTATATTTTGCAGACACTAGTACGGGTAACATCGAAGTAGTGGTTGAGAATGTTGATTTGGAAACTCATTTGTGTCGCATTCTACGAGCACATGAACATCAGGCTAAACAGAAGGGACTTCATTTCAATTTAAATTGGCTGACTGCTGCTTACACATCGACATCGGTTGATATTAATCATTTAATGCATGTTTTATCACACCTACTAAGTAATGCAGTTAAATTCACAAGTCAGGGCTCAATAACTTGCGAGGTAAAGTTTGAGAAACAGTTGTTAAATATCACAATTACAGATACCGGTAAGGGGATGACAACTGAAGAGCTTGCTCAAATCTATAAACCATTTGAGCAAGCCGATAACTCTTTTCAACGCCAATTTGGCGGAACAGGCTTAGGCTTAGCGCTAGTAAAACAGCTGGTTGACGCGATGCAAGGCAGTATCACTTTGTCTAGCACATACGGCAAGGGGACGCATGTTTATTTATCTATCCCATTGCAACATACTAAAAAGCCTCAATTAAGCACATCATCTGGGTATTGGATTGTTTGTAGTAAAAGTGAAGAGCTGGTCCGGCTGCTTGGAACCATGGCAGTCAAACATACCATACTTGATTGGCCCTTGGAGTTATCTGAACTTAGTCAGACTGAAAATTTAATTATTGATGAGCAATACATGGTTGAGTTACTAGGAGAGCAGTGGCGTGCTAAAAAAGCAGGCATTGCTGCTAAGTATACTATTGTGCCATCAAGCCGAAATACTCAACAAGTAAATGATTGTAATTGTCATTTACTACCTATCGAACCACTTTATCCCGATTCATTACGAGAGCTACTTAATAATATTCATACCACCTTAGATATAATTAGCCCAGATAAAGCGCATTTATATGGCCAGATTTTAATTGCTGAAGATAATAAAACTAATCAATTATTACTTGAAAAACAATGTCAAAAATTAGGTATAAAAGCTGTAATGGTCGAGGATGGATTAGCTGCTTTAAGGGCGCTTGAAGAAGGGGACTTTGATCTACTCTTAACAGATTGCCATATGCCTCACTTAGATGGTTTTAAGTTAGCCGAACAGATCAGGACGATAGAAAAATTCCAGAACTTGCCAATTATCGGTTTTACTGCAGATGACTCTAAGACCTGCTTAAATATAGCTCTCAGCTCAGGCATGAACAGTGTTTTGTTTAAGCCGTATAAACTTAATGAATTGTATAATCGGCTTGCAGAATTTATTGATCTTAATAAAGACGATGAAAACATTATTACAGATAGTAAGAATGTAAGTTTGCAAGGGATCAAAGATATACAGCATTGGCTTAATGTTTTTGGTAACGAAAGTGATGCAAAAATGTTGGCAGAGGTATTTATAAATAGTTTGCAGGATGATTTGAGTACGTTAGAAGATCACCTCAATAGTGATGAGTTGGATAAAGTGTCTGCTGCTATTCATAAACTGAAAGGAGCGCTTGTCATGCTTCAATATCCACCTATCTCAAAACTAATTGTAGATACGGAAAAGACGTTTATTGATAATCATGATACTGCCATTGTTATTGATTTAATTACTGAGTTAAAAGACGTCATTGTTCAGATCAGAGCATGGGTATAATAAAAAGTTAGGATAAAGAATTAGAGTCGAATAGATTATTTTATGAATAGGGCATATACTAACTCATGTTTATACATTTTACTTAACTTTAATATTAAAGAGAGCTCTCAATGAAAGAAATCCGATCTTTTGTAAAATCTGCGTCATTATCTGAATTAGAAAAAGCAAAACAGCTAATCGACACAGCTATCGAGAAATATACTCAACAGCAAGAAGCTAAAAAAGAGGTACTCGATTTACTAAAAGAAAAAGGACTTACATTAGAAGATCTACAGGATGTAGTAACAACAGACAAACGCACTAAGGTTAAACCCAAGTACCGCATCGAATTTAATGGCGAAATTGTAGAATGGACAGGCCGTGGTAAACGACCTAAAGCATTCCAAGGTGTCGATTTAACAAAACACCTTGCTTAATTTTTTGCTTTAAAGAATACCAGGGGAAGCGTATGCTTCCCTTTTTTATGTCGATTATAGTCCGATAACATGAAGTACGTACTCAGACCCTACCAACAAGAGGCCGTAGAGCGCACGGTTGCTCACTTTCGACAAACAGATGACGCAGCACTAATTGTGTTACCAACAGGGGCTGGAAAAAGCCTGGTTATTGCTGAACTTGCGCGTATTGCCAAACAAAAAATTATGGTGCTTGCGCATGTTAAAGAATTGGTAGAACAAAACGCCGAGAAGTATATTAGCTTTGGCTTTAAGGCAAGTATTTTTTCTGCGGGGTTAAAACAAAAGTCATTAACGGAGCAAGTGACCTTTGCGAGTGTGCAATCATTGGCACGTAATACCGATAAGCTTACAGATGCTTACTCTTTGTTGATCATTGATGAATGTCATCGTGTCAGTGGTGATGAACAAAGTCAGTACGGGCAGGTGATAACGAGTCTAAAAAAACAAAACCCCAATCTTAAAGTACTTGGTTTAACTGCAACACCATTTCGTATGGGAATGGGCTGGGTTTATCATCATCACTATCATGGTTTTGTTAGAGGTGATAAAGACGCACCATTTAAAAAGTGTATTTTTGAGTTACCGCTGCGCTATATGATCAAAAACGGCTATTTAACGCCGCCTCATGAAGTCGATGCAGCTATTAGCCATTATGACTTTTCATCACTGCCGAGTGATTCATTTGGTCGTTACGGCATTGAGAATATGAATGCGTTATTAAAAGACAGCACCCGCGCGACAAAAGCCATTATCAAGCAAGTAATAGAGTACAGTGAACAGCGTCATGGTGTGATGATCTTCGCTGCAACCGTGATGCATGCCAAAGAAATTACTGGCTACTTACCTGAGGGTAGTACGGCACTTATCACCGGTGATACTGATAATAACGAGCGTGATCGAATTATTAATCAATTTAAAGCCAAAAAAATAAAGTATTTGGTTAATGTATCCGTACTCACGACGGGCTTTGATGCCCCTCACGTTGATTATATTGCGATTTTACGGCCCACCGAATCTGTCAGTTTATATCAACAAATAGTGGGTCGAGGCCTTCGTTTAAGCGAAGGAAAAAAAGACTGCTTAGTTATTGATTATGCTGGTAATGGCTTTGATTTGTTCTACCCAGAGGTAGGGAGTAAAAAAGCGCAAAGTGATAATGAGCCAGTTCAAGTGCTATGCCCTGGCTGTGGATTTGCGAATATTTTTTGGGGTAAAACTGATGGCGAAGGCAAAGTGATTGAGCATTTTGGTAGGCGCTGCCAAGGCTTGCTGGACGATGGTGAAGAGCAAATACAGTGTGATTATCGTTTTCGTTTTAAAGAATGTGAGCAGTGTGGTGAGCAAAATGACATTGCAGCAAGGCAGTGTCAGTCTTGTGGTGCCATGATGGCAGACCCTGATGATAAACTGCGGGAAGCGCTTAATTTAAAAGATGCTTTGGTATTAAGGTGTAGTGGTTTGTCGGCACAGTTGCTCGCAAAAGGTTTACTTAAAATTAGCTACTATGATGAAGATGGAGCTAGTTGTGATGAGGTTTTTAACTTAGCAAATGACACCGGGCGATTTATTTTTAATAAGCAGTTTGGTAAACGAGCAGCACCCGGTTTTACCCCAATGGATTGGCAAAGCGCGGAGCAGGTTGTTAATTTACAACAGCAACTACTTGCACCCGATTTTGTGATTGCGCGTAAAAATAAAAAATACGGTTGGAAAGTGGCAGAAAAGCTTTTTGATTATCAGGGCAGTTTTCGTAAGGCGAATCAACTAAGTTGATCCCCTTACGAGATGTAGGAGTGGCTTATTCTTCTTCGGCCATTAAACCCCAGCCATCGCCATATCCATTATGGCCATTAGCGATGCTTTCTAAGTATTGTTCTGTTTGGCTAAGTAAGGTGTGTTCTGGCACCATCTTCACACGGGTAATTACTTCCCACACCCCTGTATCTGGGCACTTGGTTAATTCTGTTGAAGGGGCAAGCTCATCACTTGTTATCGCTTTAGCAAATTTCTCTGCTTCAGGCTTTTGTTCAAAAAGAATATAGAAATCGATAGTTTGCATACTGGTTAAATCAACACCAGCGTCAGCAATTTCAGCTAATAATTGACCGTTTTCGTCATCAGGGAAGTGCATTTAGTCGCTCGTTCATTATAAATCTAGGTATTATCCGCTATTGTAGCGAAAATAATTGTTTAACGCGTACTAATTTTAACATTTCAATTATGTCAGTGGCTATGGCACTGTGCTAGTATCTTTTTGTACTCATTTTAGATTATGACTCTTCCAAAAAAGTAAGGATATTTTTTGTATACTCGGCATTTCTTTTTTGTCTTTGTTTTTTTCTGCTTTTCATACAGCCAGCACGCCATTAGTGCCTCAACTGTTATTAAAGATTACAAAATTCAGGGGATCAGTGGTGAGCTCGAAAAAAACGTTGAGCTTTACATTAAGCAACTAATTGATGAAAAAACCTCAAAGGCATTAAAGCGTCATGCTAAAAGCCAAGTAGAAATGAGTTTAAAAGCGCTTGGTTATTATAAGCCGACTATCAAAATTAGTTTTGATAACGCACAACAGCTATTAATTGTCGATGTTGAGCGTGGTCCTGTTACTCGAATCGCAGATATCAATGTAACCATTACAGGTGCCGGTAAAGATGACGCCGAATTTATGTCTGCCGTCAACAGCATCAAAATCAAACAAGGTGACTTTTTAAATCACGGCAAATATGAGGCCGCGAGAAAGCGCATCGAAAGCCAACTATTAGACTTAGGTTATTTTGATGCAAAATGGCATGAGCATAAATTGGCGGTATCGCTAAAAAATAATAGCGCAAAGATTATTTTTAATGTCGATACTGGGCCTCGTTATCAGTTTGGTGATATCACTATTGGTACTGAGACCCCGGCTGAAAAATACATTCGCTCGCTGGCTGAATTTAAACAAGGTCAGCCATATAAAGCGACTGACATTTCTGATTACAACCTAGCACTGTCGAGCACCCCTTATTTTGCCAGTGTCCGTGTGTATGCAGACATTGCAAAACGTAAAAACAATCAAGTGCCTGTTAATGTTGATGTATTACATAAACCAGCCAATAGCTATGAAGTGGGTGGCGGTTTTAATACAGATTTTGGCCCAAAAGTTCGCTTTAAATGGACTAAGCCATGGATAACGGAAGACGGTCATTATCTTGAAAGCAACTTAAATGTGTCAGAGAGGCAGCAAGATATTTCGCTAGGTTATACCGTCCCAGTAGACGACCCTAATGATGATCTTTGGCGTTTTTCGTTAGGCTATAAACTCGAAGATGGTGTAACAAATGACCTTTACAGTAAAATTTTAACTGGCCAATTACAGCGCCAGTGGCTAACCGAAGATGATTGGGTTCGAACCGCATTTATCCGCCGTGATTATGAAACCTACCGAATTGGAGAAGAAGAACAAAGTGCAAAAATGTTGATGCCGGGTATCAGCTACGCCAAAAAAGACACTGAGGGCGGAACGACTCCTTACGAGGGGTACCAATGGCTGCTGTCAGCTGAATTTGGGTTAGAGGACATGATGTCTTCAACTAATATCCTACGTTTACAACTGCAAAACGCATGGTTGAATACCTTCGCCGATCGTCATTTACTGTACTTAAGAGCTAATTTAGGTGCCATGCTGGTTGAAGATATTAATGACGTACCGTTATCGCTTCGTTTCTATGCGGGGGGGGATCAAAGTGTCCGTGGTTTTGCTTATGAATCTATTTCACCTGAAGATGAACAAGGTCGTTTAATTGGTGGTAAATACTTAATAAGCGGTACAATTGAGTATAACTATCAATTTGCCGAGCATTGGCGAGCAGCTTTATTTGTCGATAGTGGTACCGCAACAAATGATTTTAGCGACCGCGTCGAAGTCGGTGCTGGCTTTGGTTTTCGGTATTTAACACCGGTTGGTCCTGTACGTATCGACCATGCTTGGGGTTTAACAAAAGAAAGTAAAAGTACCCGATTAAGTATTACCATAGGGCCTGAAATCTAATGAAGATGTTAAAAAAGATAACCAAGGTTCTATTAATTACGCTGGCAAGTTTGCTAGTTATTGTGTTTTGTTTGTTATTCACCGCGCCTGGTAATCACTTTATTGCATTCACGGCGAATAAGTTAGTTGATGGCTTATCAATCAAGTTGCCATCTGGTCGTTTTTTATATAACGATGCGTTTGATGTTCACTTTGAAAATCAAAGCATCAAGTTTGATGCAAAGCAGCTAAAAATTGATTTATTTTGGTGGCGTTGTGATGGGGTTTGTCTTGATAATTTAAGCGCCCAATCGATTGATTTAAATATTAAAAATCAGGCAGCATCAACTGAGCAGAGCACTGAAACAGAACCTAATGTTGAGCAAGTCACACAAATTAGTTTACCTATGAAGGTCGTTGTTAAGCGTGTTGCAATTAATCGCTTTAATCTAGCGCACCCAAGTGCCGATGTAACAGTCAACAAACTAAACTTAAGTGCTCGCGGCGAAGCAACGGATTTAACAGTGGATACACTGACTATTGCTGATGTTGCTGTAATGCTGCACGAAACAAAAGAGCAGCCTAAATCAGCCCCATTAACTGAGTTGCCAGCATTGCCCGCAATTGATATTAGGGTCCCGATTGATGTTGAGCTAAAGCAATTTCAAATAAGTAAAGTTGCCATTACCCCTTATGGCGCAGAACAGGCTCAGCTTATTGAAAATATTGAATTGGTTGCCTCAGCCAAAGAGAGCGATATTAATCTTAAAAAGCTTGCTGCAAGCTATCAGCAATGGCAATTGCATACTAATTTAACGGCTGAGCTTTCTGGTGAAAACACTATTGAGGGGGCCGTGTCTGTAAAAAGCACTGAACATCAAGCTAATCTGTCGCTTTCAGGCCCGCTTGCGGATTTAAAGTTAAGTTTAGTAACGCAAGGAACATATCCTGCACAGTTAAAAGGGGCTGTGAATCTAAAACAAACAAATTACCCATTTGATTTAACAGGCCAGATAGCAAAGTGGCAAATTGCCACAGACACACAGCAGCTGCAATTATCGGACTTTGATTTAAAAGCCAAAGGCCATGCCGATGCTTATGCTGTCGATTTGAGTTTAGTCACGCAACTAGACGCATTACCTGAGATGACTGTGAAATCAAAATTACAGGGTAGTTTAACAAATGCAAAACTTGAGCAATTAAGCCTCAATGCTAATGACAGTAAAGCAGATATTAACGCATCTGTTGATTGGTCGAATGGGGTAAAAAGCGAATTTAAAGGGGCTTTAAGCCACTTAAAAGCCCAATATTTAACGGATGCTCTTAGTAGTGATTTATCTGGTGAATTCAATGGTTCATTTAACTTACAGGCAGGTGAGTGGCAGCTTGCGTTAGATAACACGCAATTAAATGGCTCTGTGAATCAAATTCCAGTGACTTTGTTGTCGGATTTTGAGCTTGATAGTAGCTTGCATGCAAGTTTTAAAAAACTTGAAATAAAAAGCGGTAAAAATGAAATTGCGTTATCGGGACAGGTGGATAAAGTATGGCGTGTCGACGGTAAATTGCGTTTAGATGCAAGTGATCAAGATGTTTTGCCTATGCAAGGCAAGGGCTTTGCTGATCTGAGTTTGCGTGGAGAGCGTCTTGAGCCTACTGTTGATTTAAGTTTAGTCCTGAATACCTTGAGTTATCAAGATATTCAGGTTGACGGTTTAACATTAAAAGGGCAATTTGATTACGCCGCAAACTGGCAAACGGATGTATCACTGGTACTTGATTCCGCATCGATCGCAGAGCACAAAATTAATCAAATTGAGTTAGATGCCAGTGGCGATAAAACAGATCACCATTTAACTTTTTTACTCGATGCAGATCAAGGCAAGGCATCATTCGATGTTGACGGTAAATTTAATAAAGAAACTTGGCAAGGTGCATTAAGTCAAATTCTTGTTACTGATAATCAGGTGCGCTTTGGCACTAATAAGCCAGTTAATATTCAAGTGAATACCAAAACCTTTGACTTTAATGTAGGCGCGCATTGCTGGCAAAGCGATAACTCAAAACTATGCTTTGAGACCTTGCAGCAAACTAAACAATTAGGTCAGTTAAATGCACAGCTTGCTGCGTTATCTATTGCTGAATTTAAACACTTCTTACCCGATAACTTGAAAGTAACTGGCGATGCAAACGGGGAGTTTGTTGCTAATTGGAATAATGGCGCATTAAAAACCATCCGTGCCAATATCAAAACTCAGCAGCTAGAAGCATCTTTAATTGATGGGGCAAATGTTTATAAATTACCAGTCGAGGTTTTAGAGGTCTCGGCAATGAGTGACGCGCAAGTTGGTAAACTTAATGCTACCCTTGACTCCTCTGTGTTAGGTAAAGTGACGTCCGAGCTCAACATTGATGATATTCAAAATCAGCAGAACTTAGCGGGCGACTTGGTTATTGAGAAAATTGAGTTAACAAACTTACGGCCTTTTATTTCGTCACTTGAGCAATTAACAGGCGACATTAAAGGCCGATTAGCTATTGCAGGCACCTTGAAAGAACCATTACTCAATGGTGACTTTGATGTCGAAAAAATCAATCTTGAAGGGGCAACCTTGCCTGTATCGCTGCAAAACTCTTATGTGAACATTGCCTTTAATAATCAAAGTGCAACGCTCAAGGGGGAGCTCAAAGATGCTGAAGGAGGCGCGCTCGATTTGTCAGGTGGGATTGATTGGCAGCAAGAACTACCAGACGTTGATGTGAAGTTAAATGGTAAAGAGTTTTTTGTTCGTGCTCAGCAAGATGTTACCTTTAAAGTGTCTCCAGATTTAACTATGTCGTTGAAAGATAATGCGTTTAATCTTGATGGCCAAGTCGTCGTGCCATGGGGGCGTATCGCCATTGAAGAGCTGCCAGAAGGTGCTGTGCAAGTCAGCGATGATGAAGTCATTGTTGATATTGAGCAGCAACAGTCAGAAAAAGTCCCTTTTGATTATGCTATTAACTTAAAGGTGTTGGTTGAAAATGATGTGCGCGTTGACTCGTTTGGCTTACAGTCGAAAGTTGAAGGCGACATCAACATCAGCATGGACCAAGTTACACCGATGATAGCAACGGGTGAATTGAACCTTGTTCAAGGCACCTACCGCGCATTTGGCCAAGATTTGATAATCCGAACTGGACAAGTTGGTTTTAGCGGCTCAATTGAGAAGCCTTACCTAAATATTAAGGCAATTCGTAACCCTGATAACACCTCGAATGGCGTGATTGCAGGTATTACCTTAACAGGTAATGTTGAACAACCTTCGTTAAAAGTATTCTCAGAGCCTGCGATGGATCAAGCACAAGCATTGGCTTATTTATTAAATGGGCAACCTCTTGATGAAGGAGATAGCTCGACCGATGCGATGCTCACTCAATTATTGCTTGCCCAAGGTGTTAACCGTAGTGAAGGAATGGTTTCTAAGATTGGCGAAAGCTTTGGTTTGTCAGATGTCAGTTTAAGTTCAAGTGGTAGTGGCGATGACACTAAAGTTGAAATATCTGGCTATGTTACTCCAGGTATTCAAGTTAAATACAGTGTCGGTATTTTTGATTCATTAAGTGAAGTGGCGGTTCGCTATCAACTGCTGTCGCAACTGTATATTGAGGTGACCAGTGGCTTGAATCAAAATGTTGATATTCTTTACAAGTTTGATTGGGACTAATACCTACGCTTGTGATTAAACATCGCTTTTACTTGCTTATTTAGGTTTAAGTTAATAGGCTGAATTGTCAATTACTTAAAAGATAATAATAATGAAATTAAGTCTATTAACCTTATGCCTTGGTGCCTTCTTAGCTGCACCAATTGATGTTGATGCAAAAGAAACTAGTCAAAAACGTTCTGCTGGCGAAATCATTATGACCGCAAGTAGTAGTGAGTGGCGAAAAGTCAGTGCCGAAAACGTCATTAAATTAACCTTACCTACGGGTGCGGCTTATATCGAACTAAACGATGAATTAGCGCCCATTCACGCAAATAACATGCGACAGCTTGCCAAAGAAGGGTTTTATCAAGGCTTAAGTGTGTATCGATTTGTTGAAGGGTTTGTCGCGCAGGGCGGGGATGCTAGCGAAAGTAAACCCGTTAAAAATGCCAAAAAAGGGTTACCTGCTGAGTTTTATCTACGCACAAAGACGCCTTTAGCGATTACAGAGCTTAAAGGGCCTGATGGCTATGCCACTAAAACGGGCTTTTTAAATGGCTTTGCTGTGGCACAAAACCAAAGCCAAACAGAAACATGGCAAGTACATTGCCCAGGGGTCTTTGCCATGGCCCGCGATAATGATATCAATTCGGGTGGTACCGAATTTTATGTAACCATTGGCAATAGCCAGCGCTATTTAGACCGTAATATCACCGTGTTTGGTCGTGTTTTAGAAGGCATGGAACACTTTAATTTATTGCAGCGAACAGCCACTGAAGGTCAGGCATTTAACCCCATCACCGATATGCAAGTATTAGCAGATATTAAAGACACTGATAACAGTGAATTTCGGGTGATGAAAACAGACTCAAATGCATTTAAAGCCCTCATTGAAGCACGTAAAAACCGAGTAGAAGCGTGGTTTGTTGAAAGCCCCAATTTTATCGATGTGTGTGCAATGCCAATTCCAACCGAACGGATTAAATAAAGCCATGACCACCTGATAGATTATTTGATACAATATCAGTCTATTGGTTAAGAAATATAAGGGTATCGGGTGGTTAACCTAGGTCCGCTGTTTGGCGAATTAAAAACGTGTTTACGCAAAGATCAATTCATCTTCAAAAAACGCCTTCATGGCATCAAAAAAATCAACGATGAAACTAAGCAAGCGAGCATAGCGCAAAAAATAGCTGAAGATATTAGCCGTTCGCAGCAATTGCGCGAGCAACGTTTGACTGCCTTACCTAAAGTGACCTACCCAGAGCAACTTCCTGTTAGCCAAAAGAAAGATGATATTAAACAGGCGATTGCCAATAACCAAGTGGTGATCATTGCCGGTGAAACAGGTTCTGGTAAAACGACGCAGATCCCAAAAATGTGTTTAGAGCTTGGCCGCGGTGTTGATGGATACATTGGCCACACGCAGCCTCGTCGACTCGCGGCTCGAAGTGTCGCGAATCGTATTGCAGAAGAAATGCAATGCGAGCTAGGTCAACAAGTGGGCTTTAAAATTCGCTTTAGTGACCAAGTTTCTGACAATAGCTACATTAAATTGATGACAGACGGTATTCTGCTGGCTGAAATTCAACAAGACAGATACCTAAACCAGTACGATACCATCATCATCGATGAAGCCCACGAACGTAGTCTGAATATCGATTTCATCTTAGGCTATTTAAAAAATTTACTGCCAAAACGTCCTGACTTAAAAGTTATTATTACCTCAGCAACAATTGACCCTGAGCGCTTTTCTAAACATTTTGACGATGCACCCATCATTGAAGTATCAGGTCGTACTTTCCCCGTAGAGGTTCGTTACAGACCAACTACTGAAATCAATAAAGATGAGATGGAAGCGGATGGTGACCAATTACAGGGTATTTTTGATGCCGTTGACGAGCTGTGTGATGAAGGTCCCGGCGATATTCTGATTTTTATGAATGGTGAACGAGAAATTCGCGATACCGCCGATGCGTTATCAAAGCGAAACCTCAAAGGCACCGATGTTTTACCGCTATATTCGCGTCTATCAAACGCTGAACAGAACCGAATTTTTGCGCCGCATAGCCGCCGTCATATTATTTTAGCTACCAACGTGGCTGAAACATCACTAACGGTGCCGGGTATTCGCTATGTTATCGACCCAGGTACCGCGCGTATCAGCCGTTATAGCTATCGTACCAAGGTACAACGATTACCGATTGAGCCAATTTCACAAGCCAGTGCCAATCAGCGAAAAGGCCGCTGTGGTCGTATTGAAGCGGGTATCTGTATTCGTTTATATAGCGAAGACGACTTTAATTCGCGTCCAGAGTTTACTGATCCTGAAATTTTACGCACCAACTTAGCCTCTGTTATTTTGCAAATGCTTGGTTTAGGGCTTGGCGACATGCAACAGTTCCCGTTCGTGCAAGCGCCAGATAGCCGAAATATCAACGATGGTTTAACGCTACTTGAAGAACTCGAAGCCATTAAGCCAGCTAAACGTCATAAAAAGACTGAGCTTACTAAATCAGGCAGAAGTTTAAGCCGTTTACCTGTTGATCCACGTTTAGCGAAAATGGTGCTGACTGCCGATGGCTTAGGTGCACTGCGTGAAGTGATCATTATTGTTGCGGCATTGTCGATTCAAGACCCAAGAGAGCGACCACAAGAAAAACGCGGTGCAGCGGATGAAAAGCACGGCCGTTTTGACGATCCAGATTCAGATTTTATCGCCTTTTTAAATTTATGGAATTACCTTGAAGAGCAGCAATCTGAATTGAGCAATAGCCAATTTAGAAAGTTATGCCAAAAAGACTTTTTAGCCTATATGCGTATTCGCGAATGGCAAGATATTGTTTATCAGCTATCAACGGTGTGTAATGAAATGGGCATGAAGGCCACTACCAATGTTGCTGATAGCGAACGAATCCATCAATCTTTATTGAGCGGTATGCTAAGTCATATTGGTTTTAAAGATGAAAAACAAATTTATAAAGGCGCACGCAACAGCCAGTTCCATATTTTTCCAGGCTCAGGATTATTTAAAAAGAGCCCAAAATGGATTATGTCGGCTGAGCTTGTTGAAACCAGCAAACTTTATGCGCGGATCAACGCACGCATAGACCTAAAATGGGTTGAAGGCTTTGCACAGCATTTAGTAAAGCGCAGCTACAGCGAACCGCATTGGGAGAAAAAGCCGGGTGCAGTTATCGCGTTTGAACAGCAAACCCTGTATGGCCTATTAATTGTTAATAAGCGCCGCTGTGTTTATAGCAATATTGATCCAAAAGTAAGTCGCGAGTTGTTTATTCGCTCGGCGTTGGTAGAGCAAGAGCTGGGTCAAAATGAAGGGTTTTTACACTATAACCAAGAGTTAATTGAAGATATTCAGGTTCTTGAAAATAAATCTCGCCGCCGTGATATCTTGGTTGATGAACAAACCTTATTTGAATTCTACGACAAGAAAATTCCGCAAGATGTAAATAATCGTGCTGCGTTTAATAAGTGGTGGAAGGGACAAAAACAAAAAGATAAGCGCTTTTTGCACATGTCTCGAGAAGAATTAATGCAGCATGGTGCCGATCATGTCACCGAGTTCGATTACCCAGATACATGGCAGCAAGAGAACTTGTTATTACCACTGGCTTATCATTTTGATCCAGGCCAAGCCGTTGATGGTGTTGCAGTACAAATTCCGGTAGCACTGTTAAACCAAGTGCAAGAAACTGGCTTTGATTGGCATATTCCTGCATTTAGACATGAATTAATTTGTGCGCTTATCAAGTCGCTACCAAAAACGATCCGTCGCAACTTTGTGCCTGCGCCAAACTACGCCGATGCGGTACTTGCTGCAATCGAGCCGATGCAAGGCAACTTAATTGATGCAATTAGCACGCGCTTATTACGTATGACAGGTGTGCGTGTTGAGCCAGATGCATGGGATTTATCAACCCTTGCTCCGCATTTACGCTTACAGTTTGAAGTACGCGATGAACACGATAAGTTACTCGCTCGCGGTTTAAATTTATCTAAACTAAAAGCTCAGTTACAAGGTAAGGTAACGGATACCTTATCGAAAGTAGCCGACAAGGGCATAGAGAAAGCTGATTTGACCGAGTGGAGTTTTGGTGAGTTACCAAGTTCTTACGTGAAAAAGCAAGGTCAATACGAAATCAAAGCGTTTCCAGCGCTGGTGGATAAAAAAGACTCAGCAGCGGTTGAGTTATTTGATAATGAACACAAAGCTCAGCAGGCGCACCAACAAGGTTTACGTCGCTTAGTGTTATTAAATGTGCCATCACCGATTAAGTATTTACAGCAAAATTTACCGAATAAATCTAAATTAGGTTTGTACTTTAATCCTTTTGGTAAGGTCAATGACTTAATTGATGACTGTATCGCTGCAGCCGTCGATAGCCTACTAACTAAATATGGCAACATCCGCACTGCAGATGCGTTTGTAAAAGCGAAAGAGCAAATTCGTGGTGAGCTTGGTGACACGGTGGTTGAGATTGCCACCCAAGTAGAGCAAGTGCTAAGTATTGCACATGGCTTAAATAAACGGATGAAAGGACGCGTTGATCTAACCATGATAACAGCGCACGGTGATATTAAATCACAGTTACAAAGCTTAGTGTTCAAAGGCTTTGTTAGCCAGCATGGGGCAGCAAAGATGACGGATTTAATTCGTTACTTAAAAGCCATTGAACGCCGCTTAGAAAAGCTACCTGTTGACCCTAACCGCGATAGGTTGTGTGTACTTGAGCTTGAAAAAGTAGCCGAGCAATATCAAAAACTAGCGAACAAAATCCCTAAGGGAATGCCAATTCCTGAAGAGATCAGTGCGATATTTTGGATGCAACAGGAGTTACGTGTTTCTTTATTTGCACAAACACTAGGGACACCTTATCCTGTATCTGCTAAACGTGTTTTAAACGCAATTAAAGAATCTGAGTTATAATACTAAGGAATGAGCAATGGAGGTGTCACCTCCTTGCTTGACGCTAAAACACAGATGCTAAAAGGAGGTTATGTGGGCATTGAAAAGGAAAGACCAATCTCAGTTCCTGAACGGGCGGTAAATCGACCGCGACCAACTATTTTGGTCGTCGATGATGAATATTTTAATTTTGAAATGCTCAAAGCAAGCCTTGGAAATGAGTTTTCGTTAAGTTATGCAAATTCAGGCGCATCGTGTTTAACGTCTGCCATTGCGGAGCCACCAGATGCTATACTGCTCGATGTTTGTATGCCAGGCTTAGATGGTTATGATACGTGCCGCTTACTAAAAAACACCCCAGAAACAGCGCAAATTCCTGTTGTCATGGTGTCTGGTCTTGAAACCGAGCTTGAACAAAAAGCGGGGTTTGATGCCGGTTGCGACGCCTATGTAGTGAAGCCTTTTTCTGTTAAAACATTAATAGAAAAAATAAAAACACTGGTATAGGAGGCCATATGTTTCATGAGGAGAAACGCGATTTTCGCCGCATGCAAATTCATACCCCTGCAAAACTGATCCCATTAGATGCAGTTAATGGCGAAGAAATTCAGGTTACGTGTACTGATTTAAGTGCAACAGGGCTGGCAATACACCTTGATGAAGTCTTAGAAATTGGTAGTCTTTATCGGGTGCTAATTGCTTCGACTAGCACGGCGATTACTTCATTTGATGCAACAGCCCGTGTAATTCGGGCAACCAAGGAGCAAGATGGCTCCTTGAGTGCCGGGTTAGAAATTGTAAGTTTTAATTAGTAAACCTTACAGATCAGGCCTTTCAGATAAAAGCCTTCTGGGTAGCTGCCAGCAATCGGGTGGTCGGCAGCTTGATTTAGTCGTTCCATGATCAACAAGTCTTTACCTGCATCAAGGGCTGCATCCGCAACCACTTTTTGAAATAAATTTTGTTCCATTAATCCAGAGCACGAGAAGGTAAGTAAAGTGCCACCTGGTTTTAAGATTTGCATCGCAATCATATTAATATCTTTATAACCACGGCAGGCACCGGTTAACTGCGCTTTGTTGTCAGCAAATTTTGGTGGATCCATAACAATAGTATCAAATTGCACACCTTCATCACGGTATTGGCGCAACAACTTAAAAACATCTTGTTTTACGAAATCAACTTTCGATAAATCAAGGTTGTTATGCTCAACGTTACGCTTTGCTGTATCGAGCGCTGGCTGTGATACATCAACGTTAGTCACGTGCTTACAACCACCACGCAAAGCATATAGCGAGAATGTACCTGTGTAGCTAAAGCAGTTTAATACCGTTTTGTCTTTAACAAAGCGCTCAAGGGCTGCACGGCTATCACGTTGGTCTAAGTAAAAGCCAGTTTTGTGGCCTTCAAGAATGTCTACTTCGAGTTTTAAGCCATTTTCTTCAATGATGACTGGCTCAATTGGTTCCTTGCCCCAAAGTATTCCCTTGATTGGCTCAAGGCCTTCTTTAGTGCGTACATCAACGTCTGAACGTTCATAAATATCGCAGCCCGGAAAAATAGTCATCAGTGCAGCAACAATTTCACCTTTATGGCGCTCTGCACCTGCACTAAGTAGTTGGCACACCAATACATTATCAAATTTATCGATAGTGATGCCTGGCAAGTAGTCAGACTCAGCAGCGCTTAAACGAAAACCCGTTAAACCGCCTTCGCTGATCACCTGTTCACGCGCAGCATAGGCACGGCGTAAACGTTTTTCAAAAAATGCTTGGTCAATTACTTCGTTTTGATCGAAGCTCCATACGCGAGCGCGAATTTGCGATTGCGGGCTGTAAGCTGCAATGGCTAAAAACTTGCCGTCATTGTCATAGATAGTGACAGTATCACCTAGTCCTGGCTTACCTTTTACTTTTTTAATGGCTTTTGAGAACACCCATGGGTGTTTTCTTTTTAATGATTTTTCTCGTCCAGCTTGCAGGTAAATAGCAGATGACATAGGGATTCTCGCGTCAAACAAAAGGGGGCATAGTTTAATGAAGCACTGGCAAACATACAATGAATGTTTTGAACAAATCTAGCAACCACGCTAAAGTAAGCATAATTTCAATCAGTAAATGGTGATAGCCAGTATATGCAGCCAAAAATAGACTTTGCAGCGTTAGAAACTCAATGTCGAGACTTTATTTTGTCTTTACTCCATGCCGATGTCGCACACGATATTAGTCATATCGAACGAGTAGTGAGGGTTGCAAAACAATTGTGTATTGCCGAGCAGGCAGAAATGGCCGTGGTGTTACCCGCAGCTTGGTTACATGATTGTGTTGCGGTTGCAAAGAACCACCCAGATCGGGCAAAAGCATCGACCATGGCCGCAGACAAAGCGCTAAGTTTTTTAGCCTCAATTAATTATCCTGAGCAGTATTTTAGTGCTATTCATCATGCTATTGCCGCACATAGCTTTAGTGCCAATATCAAAGTACAAAGTGTCGAAGCGCAAATTGTGCAAGATGCAGACCGAATGGATGCATTAGGTGCAATCGGGGTGAGCCGCTGCATGAAAGTAGGGGGCTCAATTGGTCGCTATCTGTATCATAAAGACGATCCATTTTGTTTAAACCGCGAACCTGACGATACAAAATACACCCTCGATCACTTTTTTATTAAGCTGTTACACATTGGTGAGAGTATGAACACGCCATCAGCAAAAGATGAAGCCAAACGACGTACAGATTATATGCTCGATTTTTTAGAGCAGTTAAAAACAGAAATAGGTGAGTAACATGGCTATTCCAGCTTTGTGTGGTGTTGATCATTGCCACTTAAATGTTGATGACTTAGCGGTTGCTGTAAAATGGTATCAACAAGTACTTGGTTTTAATGTGATACCGGAACTTGCATTTTGGGATGAGGGAAAAGGCCCTTTAACCTTAGAAGATCAAGCAAAAACAATTCGTTTGGCACTGTTTGAAGCTGACGGTAGAAGCAAAGGTATTGCTTTTGGCGCAAATGCAACACAGTTTTTAGCATGGCTTGAGCATCTAGCTCAGCTTGATATTAAAACTGTTGTTGCCGATCATGGTGTTACTTACTCAATGTACTTTAAAGATTGTGCTGGTAACAGCCATGAAATAACCTCTCATGATTATGAAGCTATAAAATCAGCTCTTACCTAAAGGTATTAATAAATGCACTTTTCATAGTGTATTTTAACCTTCATGCCACTTCGCCTTATAAAAATCAAGCAATACATTTTTCACTATCCTTCATACGGCGTTTTTACTCATTTTCACGTTGTTGTTACCTTTCGATTTGTTTCATTTTGATTCGTTATTTTTCATTTTGTGTTTTTTATTTGCGATTCTTTCGTTTTTGAACCTTAATTACTCGGTGGTTTATATTTTTTGGTTCTTTATTGCTACTAAAGGATAAGTCCACAGAATCTAGAAATTAACTTTTATCACTTACAGGAGCTAGCATGAGAAAAATGACAATAAAATTGGCAGTAGTCGGTATGTTGAGTAGTTGGAGTGCCCAAGCTAATACGGTTGAAGACAGGGCCGCGTCGATTTGGTTTAACTTTAATGATGTAGGTCGCGGTAACACGATCATGCAGGATGTGTATGTGCCTAGCAATGGACTTACTAAGTACACCTACTATTCAGTGCTTAACTGGAATGCGGGCATGGAAGGTGGGGGCTATGCTGGCATACAAGATCACCCTGATGGCCGCAATTACATATTTTCCATATGGGATCCGCGCAGCTCTTCAAAGCCAATTGTAGCCCGTTATCTTGGTCATGGTACGGAATCTGAAAATTTTGGCGGTGAGGGTACAGGGCTAAAAACATGGAACTTTGATTTAGGGTGGCAAGCTAACCAATGGTATACCTTAGTGGCAAAGGCATGGCCGGTAGGTTCACATACTCATTTCGGCTATTGGGTGCATGATCAGGCTGCTGGAGAATGGTCGCACTTGGTGACCATGGATTACCCTGTAGCTGATGTACGTTTTGAAACGACAACAGGGTCATTTGTTGAAGATTGGTGGTATAGCGGCGAAAACGCGAGAACTGTGAGGCTCAAAAATGGCTATAAAAAGCTCGAAAATGGTAGCTGGATTGGCTTTGATTCTGCAAATTTTAGTGTTGTCCAACACCAACCAAAACGTAATTACGACAATAACTATGATGCAAGCGCAAACCCAAGTTATTTTACTATGACAACTGGCGGGAAAACCTCACCTACGTTAAGTATTAGCAATCAAACCTGTACGGATGCATATGGTAACTTGACAGCGTTTTGCGGGAGAAATTCACTTTTTCCGTTAACAAGAAACAATGAAGCGGATACCCCCAATCAACCTAATATTGAGTTCACCATCACTGATGCCACTACGCGAAGCGTAAGTTGGCAAGTGCCGCAAACGAGCACCCCTCAATTTAGCTATTCTGTGATGATAAACAACGTACTCGTTGCATCAGCAAGCCAACCAGAAAAGCGCCAAGTAGATATTATTGCGAGTGAAAATGACAACGTTATCATTACCCTCGAAGATATTTTCGGTCGAACAGTTTCGCACTCAGCGACTGTCACGATTGATAATACGTCAGCACAACACTACCTGATCGACAGCGCCACATTGACGGTAAGTTCTAACTCGCAATCAGAGCCTTATCATGAATTGGCAAACGCATTTGATGGAGACAAAACCACGCTGTGGCACACCAGTTGGTCAACTCCACAAGTGCCTAGTTACCCTCACGATGTCATCATTGATCTTGGTAAACACTATGAGTTGTCAGAGCTTCATTATAAGCCACGCGCTGTGGGCGAAAATGGATCAATTGCAGACTATGAAGTGTATGTAAGTCATGATGGTGTAACCTATGATGAATTAGTTGCTGCGGGTACTTGGGATGCCAGCAAACAAGGCAAAGTGGTTGCACTTAATAATACGCAAACGCGCTTTATAAAATTGGTTGGCTTGTCAGAAGTAAACGCGAATGTATGGGCTAGTGCGGCAGAGATTGAGCTATATCACACAGGAAAACTTGATAGTTCGAGCTTTGTTGTGAGTAGCGACTCGCAGGCAGAGCTTGGCGAAGAAATTATCTACGCCTTTGATAATAATCCAGCCACCATTTGGCACACGAATTGGTCTGGCAGCACAGTGCCTGAGTACCCTCACTCGGTTGATATAGACTTAGGTAACCCGCAAAGCTTTTCAAAAATCACCTATCTACCAAGAACCATTGGCGTAAACGGCACTATTGCAGACTATGAGGTGTATGTGAGTGAGGATGGTATCAACTTTGGCTCACCCATCGCTGTTGGTACGTGGGCTGCGAATACACAAATCAAGCAAACACAGTTTGCACCTGTTACTGCGCGGTATATTCGTTTAATCGCACAAAGTGAAATTAATGGTCGCATTTGGGCAAGTGCAGCAGAGATTGCTGTTTATAAGTAATTGATACCATATAAGAGATAAGGGCTAAAAAGAGCCCTTATCCAACATTTTAATTTATGTTAACTCCTTGCAGAGTAAAGCTATATTCATACTCTGAGGCTGTCAGCGTGTATTCTGGCAGTGCTGTTGTATGCCAACTATTAACGCCGCCAACACCCATTTGCCCATAATCAATATTCAGTGAAACGAGTGGACGAGGCTGAAGTTCACCGGAATGTGTTTGGCTTCGTCGCATGCCGGGGTCTAGATCACTGATCCTGTAGTGTAAAGCACTCATACCAAAATGAGGTGCACCAGTAATTTTTAATCCTACACCTTGCTGATTGGTCAAGTGAAGCCAGCGTACTTGCGTTTTATAGCCACTTTCTTGCGGTCTGATGTAAGGATGATATTGCTGTGACACTTTAGAGTGATATAAACCAACATGTGCTGCGGTATGTCGATCACGATAATTTTCCTGTGGTCCCCGGCCAAAGTAGGTAATATTGTTAAGCTCGGCAAATAATTCCAAGTTCATACCGACGCGAGGGATCATAGGCATATCTTGCATAGATGAACTGAACTTGTAATCGACCTTTACTTTGCCATCAGCTGTGATGATATAAATAATATTTAATTTTCCAGAAACATCTGGCACATCAAACTCAGTGGTAACAACAACTTGGTTTTCAGCTTCTACTAAAGTGAATTTTGTACGCTGTTGACGGTCTGAGGCGTATTTCCAAACCCTTAACTTATCTTGCCAATTTCCGCCGAAGTCATTATCAGTAGGAGCGCGCCAAAAGTTGGCTCTGGCAGGTGTTTTAATTAATTCAACCTCGTTAAAGCGATAGCCTGTTAACTCTGCTCGCGCGTGATTAAATCTTACTACAAAGTTATTACCAATAATCTCGCTATCGGTAACGGTTCGATAAACATTAAGTTTTCTTAAATCAGTTTGTTGTTCTTTCGCACGTGCTGTTTGTACTAAAAATTGCTCTTTTGCGATTTCAAAACTTTTTCCTATTAGTGGCTCATCAAGCCGCGTCACCACACTTATATTCAAAAATACTTCATCATCGATTTCTTTTGGAATTGAATAGTTAAGCGTGAAGTTAGCGGATTGCTGTGGTGGTATTTCAAGTTTATTGATTCGGCCTTCTTTAAACACCTTACCATTGCTCATCAATTGCCAATTTAAACGGTAATGGTTGAGGTTTTTGAAAAAGTTTTCATTAAATACAGTTAACTCTTTGTCATTGAAAGAAAACAAAACAGATTGATGAACTTTTTTAATTTCATATAGAGCAGGTTCTGGTGTGCGATCAGGTAAAACAATACCATTTAAAAGAAAATTACCATCTGAAGGAGTGCCTGGAACACCAAAATCCCCACCGTAAGCATAGATAGTTTTGCCTTCAGAGGTGGTGGTTTGTATACCTTGATCAACCCAGTCCCAGATAAAGCCACCTTGTAACTTGTAGTACTTACGTATTTGATGCCAAAAGTCAGCAAAGTTACCCACACTATTGCCCATAGCATGCGCATACTCACTCATGATCATACTGCGCTCAGGGTTTGACTCGGCGTACTCTTTTAGATATTGCGGAGTAGGGTATTGGGGGACATAGAGATCGGTATTCCATTCAAAAACAGCGCGTTCGTACTGGATAGGACGAGATGGGTCACGAGATCTTACCCAGTCATAACCATGATAAAAATTGTAGCCATTACCAGCTTCATTGCCAAGCGACCAAATGATTACTGAAGGATGGTTTTTTGAACGTTCGACCATGGCCGAAATTCGTGCAAGATGGGCTTTTTTCCAGTCGGGGTTATTTCCTAATGTGTGGCCCTTTGCCAAATTATAATACATGCCATGTGATTCAATATTGGCTTCATCAACCACATAAATGCCGTATTTATCGCATAATTCGTACCAGTAAGGATCGTTAGGATAGTGAGCGAGTCTCACGGCATTAATATTGAATTGCTTGAATAGTTTTATATCCAACTCCATGCTTTCTCGGGAAACGGCATGCCCTGTAATAGGGTCATGCTCATGCCGGTTGACCCCTTTGATCAAAATAGCTTGGCCGTTAATAAGCAGTTGGCCATTTTTAATTTCTGAGGTTCTAAAGCCAATCTTTTTCTTAACGTATTGACTTAACAGCTTCTTATTATCAAAAAGTGATATGCTTAATTCGTAAAGAGTGGGCGATTCAGCAGACCAGGCTTTTATATTTTTAAATTGTTTGTTGAATTGAACTGTTTGGCTGAGCTCTTTTTTGGCTAAAGTTTGCTGGGTTTCGAAAAT
Source organism: Pseudoalteromonas sp. MB47 (assembly GCF_011319765.1). Classification (NCBI taxonomy): domain Bacteria; kingdom Pseudomonadati; phylum Pseudomonadota; class Gammaproteobacteria; order Alteromonadales; family Pseudoalteromonadaceae; genus Pseudoalteromonas; species Pseudoalteromonas sp. MB47. Next base: position 89,001 of record NZ_VFBD01000013.1, read on the forward strand.
GATTTCATTGTTAGGATTTTTGAGCTGAATTTGCAGCGTCTGCTCTTTATTTGATGGGCTTAAATCAACAGCAAGGTTTAGATTTCCATCTTTGTAGTTATTAACTAAGCCGGCATTTACAAACACATCTTCAATATAATCTTTAGGTGTATAGTACAGGTATACATCACGCTGAATGCCGGAGATCCGCCAAAAATCTTGAGCCTCTAAATAACTACCATCGCTCCAGCGAAACACCTGAACTGCCAGTGTATTTGACCCTGACTTTACATAATCAGAAATATCAAATTCTGCAGCGGTTTTACTTCCTTGGCTATAGCCTATCTTATGTCCATTTACCCAAAGGTAGAACGCTGATTTAACGGCGCCAAAATGTAGAATTACTCGCTTATCAGTCCACAGTTCATCTAAATTAAATGTTCTACGGTAATGGCCAATTGGGTTGTCGTGTTGTTGAATAAAAGGCGGGTTTTTCGCAAAAGCGTAGGGGTGGTTAACGTATATAGCACGATCATAACCTTGCAACTCCCAATTTCCTGGCACTTTGATTGTTGACCAATCACTATCATTAAAAGTAGGGCTCTCAAAGTCTTTCAATCTTGATGCGGGGTTCTTAGCTAAATGAAAACGCCAGATACCATTTAAATTCAAATAGTTTTGCGCTTGATCTGGCGCTTGTAAATTTGCAACGGTGTAGGGAAAAAAGCTTGCCCTAGCGGGTAATTTTTTTATTCCGACAACTTTTGGATTTTCCCAATCATTGCTAAGTGCTGCAAAGGCAAAGTTAGACCAAAGACAGACGATTAACATTCGTTTGATTAAACTAACACGGTTATTTATTAAGTTAATCATAAATTGATTCACCTTAATTTGTTTCATAATATTTCAAATTAGATTATCAGTCTTTCAAAATATTTCAAATTCACTTTGTTGTTTTATTTGTAAAAATTAAAAAGAATCATGTTGAAGTTGAAAGTCCAACTCTTGTCAGTCAAAAATGGCTGCTTCAGCTGATAATAGATTCAATTTTGTTACTTTATGCTTATCCTGCTTCTAGTGAGGTACCTTACTTACGTAGTTCCTTTTTCGAAGACTTTCGATTTAAGTCCAAATATTTTCCCTTTAGTTCCATATTGATTGAGTGTTGATTTTTAACTAGTTTTTTATCTAGCGATAAAAATGCGACTATTAAATTAAAAGAAAATGAAAGTTTTATTGTGTTTTCTATTGATTTTTTTCTTTCGAAAGGTGTAAATTAATTGTTATACATCTACAGATGTTCTTTCATGGAATAACTAATTCGGAGAAGTGCAATGGTAAATTACAATAAGAAGTACCTAAGCTTGCTCATAGGTTCGATACTTTCGACCTCCTCAGCAGTCGCATTAGCGGCAAATGAGCAAGACCCACAACTAAAAGAGACTGACGATGATGCTGTTGAGGTAATTGAAGTTCGCGGTATTCGTAACAGTTTGAAAGAATCTTTATTTATTAAGCAAAACTCAATACAGGTTGTTGATGCAATTGTTGCTGAAGATATCGGTAAGTTCCCTGACCAAAACGTAGCCGAAGCATTACAACGCATTTCGGGTATTACGATTACGCGTAATGCCGGAGAAGGGCAAAATGTCACAGTGCGTGGTTTAGGTGGGGACTATAACATTACAACCATAAATGGCCGACGTATGGCTTCAGAGCATAGCAGCCGTGACTTTAATTACGACTTGATTGCAGCTGAGCTGTTAGGTGGCGTTGAAGTATATAAGTCTCCCGTTGCACACACTCAAGAAGGTGGAATTGGATCTGTTATCAATATCAAAACACGTAGACCGATGGATTTTGATGGCTTCACGGCATCAGGTTCTATAAAAGGTATTTACGAAGATCGAACCGAAGATGTAACACCTCAAGCTTCATTTCTATTAAGCGACACGTTTTTCGACGACACATTTGGTGCCCTTTTCACTGCAGTTTATTCTGAGCGAACTTTAAGGATCGACAGTTATGAAGGTGAAGGCTTTTGGAATGAAACAACGGAGTCAGATATTACGGTTCGCCAAGATGTGAATGGTGATGGGGCATTTGATCCGTTAGTTGATAACGAGTGGGGCTCAATCATACCGGGCTATATGCGTTATGGTAACCAAGAAGATACTCGTGAACGTATTGGCGGAAGTTTAGCATTACAATGGATCCCGAACTCTGACTTTGAAATGAATTTTGATAGCATTTATTCATCATATAAAACGGATGCAACAGAGTCGCAAATTTCGTTTGTTACATATGATGAAAGTTGGACCGAAGGCATACCTGGCGTTAAAGATGTTGGTTTTAATGATGAGGGTTTAGTTAATAAAATGACTTTATTTGGTACTGGAGCGATGGCTGAAATACTTAATGTATCGTCGCCTCGAGTTACCGAAACGTATCAAGTTGGTGTGAATGCAAAATGGTTTGTTGCTGATAACTTTAGTGTTGCATTCGATGTTGCGCACTCGAGTTCAGAAAATAAAAATGATGGTCACAATAGATACATTGTAGCACGTGGTTTTGTTGATGAAATTATGCTAGATAAATCAGGTAATAACCTTTTACCTGATGTATCAATTTCTCCTAACTTAACTGCGAACTCTCCTTTTGGCGCCCACTACAGTTATAACAGTGGAACAGGTGTTAAAGATGTCGTAAATGAACTTCGTATTGACGCACAGTGGATGCCCAATGTTGATTGGATCAAATCAATCGATTTTGGTTTAAATATTGGCGATCAAACGAAGACCACAAATGTTAATTCGTCAGAAAATGCCAGTGCATTTAGTAATGCTGGAGCGCAACTTGATTCTGAACGTTATGATCACTTCAGCGTAGATTACTCATCAGTTGAAAATATTAACGGCTTTGACTTATTTAGACTCCCTGAAAGTGTGTTAATTGATGGTGACTTTGAGAACTTCTTTAAAGGTGAACCCGGTCAGCACCCTAATCCGTGGCCTCGTTTTGACTACGATGAGTTATTCGCATTTTATGAATCTATTAGTCCGGAAGCTGCTAATCAGTTAATTAAAGCGCTTCCGCGCCCTAAAGACTCATATGAAGTAAATGAGCAAACCAATGCAATTTACGCATCCGTGAATATAGAAGACAAAGTTTTTGGCTTTCCTTATGCTTTAAATTTAGGTGTTCGGGCTATTGAAACAACTGTAGGTAGCCAAGGTTATTCACTTAATTTAGACAAAGTTGTATTTGTTCCTGATAAACAAGGTAATCCAAGCTACGAAGGTAAAGTTGAAGATTATCAAGATATTGTGGAATTTGAGGATACGTATACGGATGTATTACCAAGTTTAAATCTAAAACTAAATTTAACAGATACTTTATTACTTAGAACAACAGCTTCAAAAGCAATTACTCGCCCAAGTATCCAATCACTCAAGGCTTGGAGTTACATCAACTTCAATAAAATGGAATATCACGCCTCAAATCCTGGACTCGAACCGCTTCGTGCTAATCAAGCAGATTTAGCTCTTGAGTGGTATTTTTCTGAGAACGGTGCACTCACTGCTGTTTATTTTTATAAAGATATCGAGTCATTTGTCATAAATGGTGAAAATGGATCAATAGATATCAATGGAGAAACCTTCAAAGTACAGTCATCTATCAATGGTGACGGTGGAGGTACCATTGAAGGTTATGAGATTGCCTATCAGCATGCCTTTACGGAATTACTACCAGCGCCATTTAATAATTTAGGGGTGCAACTTAACTACACCTATGTTGACTCAGGGTATGATCAGGTTCCTCAAGATCATCCTGAATACGACTTTAGAAGCCTTGGCCTTCCTTATCAAGGAATGTCCGAGCATTCTTATAACGCAGTCGTGTACTACGAGACGGATGACTTTCAATTACGTTTTGCCTATAACTGGCGCGATGAATATGTTGCAAATGCAGATGCATGGGGTGGCCCGCAGTGGGTTGCAGACTATGGCCAGTTAGACTTCAGTGCTAGTTACGATATTACTGAATCAATCAATTTAAATGTTTCAGGTAATAACTTAACCAATGAACGTGGCTGGCATTATATCTCTCGCTCTGATCAGGTTCATAAACTTGATAGTGCTGGGCGCCTATTTACCTTTGGGGTTAATGTCAGGTTTTAATAGCAGTAGATAAATTCACGGCAATAGTTGTATTGCCTAATTTAAAAAGAATAAATATAAGTGAGTAAATTTATGAGCTTAACAAATAAATTATCTGTGCTCAGTATTGCGGTAATAACAGCAACACTGTTCGGTTGCGGGACCGAAGAGCCTAAAGGCTCAGTTGGATCTACAGGAAAGCAAGTTGTTGCAACCCCAGGATCGATTGATCGAGCCCCTTCAGTATGGTTGCGCTTTAATGATAACGCGGCTGGGGACATCATCATGCAAGATGTGTATATTCCGGCAAAAGGTTTAACACCATATACATACTATTCGGTTCTAAATTGGAACGCAGGTATGGAAGGGGGCGGTTATGCTGGCATACAAGATCATCCCGATGGCCGTAATTTTATATTTTCTTTGTGGGATCCTTCAAATGGTGAACTTATCACTGCACCATATCAAGGTGCAGGTACTAAAGTAGAGAACTTTGGTGGCGAAGGTACAGGATTAAAATCATGGAATTTTGAACTTGGATGGCAGCCTGATCATTGGTATACGCTGGTGGCTAAAGTTTGGCAAAAAGATGGCCATACGCAATTTGGCTATTGGTCAATGGATAAAGAAACGGGTATTTGGACACATATAGTCACCATGGATTACCCAGTTGAAAATGTCTACTTTAATAGCAATACAGGCTCGTTTGTAGAGGATTGGCTGGGGACGGGCGATCAAACCCGCACTGCATTATTTACCGCTGGTCATAAACGTCAGTTGGATGGTTCTTGGGCAGGGTTTACTAAAGCAGATTTTAATGTCATTCAAGAGGAAGCAACTGCAGCATACAATGAAAGCTATGATGCGACATCAACGAGTGAATACTATCGTATGAGCTCTGGCGGCAGTATTTCTCCTGATGAAATTGAAGCAGCAGATGTTTTATCTCGTCCTTATTCTTCTTTCTCACCGCAAAATAGCCCTTTGGCAGCAACGATTGACTCTATTGATACTCAAAGTATTCGTTGGTCAATTCAGGCAACATCTACGCCTATGTACAAATACACGGTTATCGTCAATGGTGAGGTAGTTAGTAGCGGGCAAGATTTATCAGCGCGTGAAGCAAGTTTCAGCGCGATTGCGACAGATGCTGTCGTTGAGTTACAACTTGAAAACATTCTTGGCAAAGTTACTAGTTATACAGGCACTGTAGCGGCTGGACTTACAAATAATGATGATACAGTACTTTTTGATACTGAATCAGAGCCTTTAATTAGTGGTGAAGCTATGACAATTGACGCAATGAGTAAAGGAGAAACGCGTCTGTATGAGGTCATGGCTATAGATTCTGCAAATAAACTAACCGTAGAACTAAGTGGTTATGCTGGTGATGCAGATATTTATGTCACTGCAAAAGAAGCTGCTAACCCTGATAATGCAGAATGTATCGGCTATGGTGGCACGAGTAATGAAACTTGCATCGTTGCTGTAAATGTTCGTAAAGAGACGCCTTATACAATCCTTGTTGTTGCACGCTCTGATGTTGAGGGTTTGAGTTTAACTGCTACACATGATGGCGAAGAAAATGGCATGCTAAATAGTGCTAATTTTGTAGTCACGGGCAACACACCTGCACAACCGGGTAATGACTTAAAATATGCCTTTGATGGCGATGATTCAACCATGTGGCACACCTCTTGGGGTGATGATATGCAAGAGTATCCTCATGAAGTTGTTATCGATTTAGGCGAAACAGTTGATGTAAATCGCTTTGAATACACGCCACGCCAAGACGGCGGACGCAATGGTACGATTGTTAGCTTTGAAGTTTATGTTTCAGAGTCGTCAGTTGATTATGGTGAAAAGGTTCATTCAGGTACCTGGGCTGATAACACTAACTTGAAGCTAGAAGTTTTTGGCCCAGTAACAGGTCGATTTGTTAAATTTATCGCTTTAGAAGAGCGTGGTGGTGGTGCATGGGCTTCAGCTGCTGAACTGCGAGTAGGCATTGATGATGGCAACGTATATGAACCTATTGATGGCTCAGGCACAGGTGATGAAGATGAACCTGTTGAAGAACCCGTTACTGAGGTTATTGAGGTTAACAGTACGCTTTTAGATAATACGACATTTAGCTACTCATCAACATCTCCTGCACAACCAGGCAATGAGTTGGCGCTTGCTTTTGATGGCCAAAATGACACGCATTGGCATACCAATTGGGATGATACATCTGTTGTTTATCCACATGAGGTGGTCATTGACTTAGGTGAGAATTATGCTGTAAACCGCTTTGATTATGCGCCACGAGATGGTGGTGGTAATGGCACAGTGGTGCAGTATGAGTTATATGTAAGCGAAGATGAGCAGGCTTTTGCTGACGAACCTGTATCAAGTGGCAGCTTTGCTGACAATGGCGATATTAAAACGGTGACGTTTAATGATGTAACAGGGCGTTTTGTTAAGTTTGTTGCACTCGCAGAACGCGGTGGTAACCCTTGGGCGGCAGCAAGAGAATTAAATGTGGGAGTTAATTTAACTCAAGCAATTGATATGAGCACAGTTTCTGCAACATCAAGTTCTGCTGCTGAGGCTGGAAATGAACTTGAGCTTGCATTCGATGGTGATATTGACACGCACTGGCACACCTCATGGAGTGACAGTTCAGTTACTTACCCACACGACGTTGTTATTGATTTAGGGCAGTCTTATGAGGTTGCTCAATTTGACTACACGCCTCGCCCAGGTGGCGGTAATGGTACTGTAGTTAAATATGAAGTGTACGTAAGTGAAACCGCAACTGAATTTGGTGAGCCTGTTGCACAAGGTGAATGGGCTTCAAATGGTGATGTAAAATCAGCCATTCTTCCAGCGACAAATGGGCGTTACGTTAAATTTGTTGCTCTTGAGGAGCAAGGTGGTGGTGCTTGGGCATCTGCGGCAGAGTTCTCTGTTCGTATAAATCCATAAACTGTTTTATGAGGAGCACTATTCGTTATAACGGATAGTGCTTTTTTGTGGGAAAGAAAATGAACAATCACAGTATAAAAACGGCTGTTTTATCGCTTTTTTTGACCTCCTTGGTCGCATGTGGAAATCAGCAGTTACAGTTAGAAGATAAGAAGATAGAAACAACGCTCAGTATTCCAGTGGCAGGAAACAGTTGGATTGATAATAATGTTGAGCTGTCAGATAAGCTGATAGACAAGAGTGGTGTGACCCATTGGTTTGCTGAACAAGGCAGTTTAAGCACTTATTTTTACACATCTAAAACAGGTGAGTTAGCCGTTTCTTTGCAAACCTTTGTGAAAGACAAACCTGCAACAATTGAAGTTTCGATAGCTGGGCAAAGCAAAATTGTAACAGTAAAAAATAATCAACCAATGAGCGTACCTGTTGGTACATTTAACCTTGATGAATTAGGTTATCAAAAGTTAACCATCACGGGATTAGAGCAAGCAGAAACGCTTTTACCAGCCATAAGTGAGATTAAAATCGGCGGCGAAGTGGCTTTAGGTAAAGTTAGTTATGTCAAAGATGACTTTTACTGGGGACGTCGAGGCCCTTCGGTTCACCTGCAATACTCGTTGCCTTCTCAAACGATGAATTACCCGTGGTTTTATAGTGAAATAGAAGTGCCAAAAGGAGCCGATGTAATAGGCTCGTATTACATGGCGAATGGTTTTGATGGGGGCTATTTTGGTATACAAGTAAACTCTGATAGTGAGCGCAGAGTGTTATTCTCTATTTGGAGTCCATTTTCAACAGATGATCCTTCATTAATTCCACCTGAGTACCGAATACAGACCTTAAAGCATGGTAAAAATGTGCATGTAGGTAAATTTGGCAATGAAGGCTCTGGCGGACAAAGCTATATGCGATACGATTGGAAAGCTGACACGCGATATGGTTTTCTAACTCACATTAGGCCAGTTGAAGGAACTGAAAGTACTGATTTCACAGCATACTTTTATGATCCTATGGTTGAAAAATGGCAGTTAATTGCAAGTTTCAGGCGCCCAAAGACGAGTATATATCATCAAGGCACCTATTCATTTTTAGAGAACTTCATACCTGGGGCAGGGCAATTTGAACGTCGTGCAATTTATACAAACCAATGGGCTAAACCTGAGCGAGGGGAATGGCAAGAAGTGACCCAAGCTAAATTTACTTACGATGCCACAGCCAAAAAAAATGCGCGTTTTGACTATCAAGGCGGTACGACAGAGAAAGGGTTTTACCTAAAAAATACAGGCTTTTTTTCCGCTCCCACTCCTTATGGCAGCGAGTTTGAAAGAACCCCTACAGACATTCCTAAAATAGATCTTAAGTCTTTACCTTAGTAATAAAAGAGCCTCCAGATAGGAGGCTCTATTTATCGAGTGAATGTATTTTTTATTTCTATAATTGCATCCAGCTGACCTATAAATAAGTCGACTAACTGCGGATCAAAGTGCTTACCAGATTCAGATTTGAGAAGTTCGACAGCTTGGTCAACAGACCATGCTTTTTTATATGGCCTTGTTGAGGTTAGTGCGTCGAACACGTCGGCAATACTTACTATCCGGCCTTCAATACTAATCTCTTCACCTTTTAGTCCATAAGGGTAGCCGCTTCCATCCCATTTTTCATGGTGCTCAAGTGCCAGCTTGTGTGCTAGCTGTAATAAAGGCGAACTAGAGTTTTCTAAAATTTTCGCCCCGATTGTTGCATGTTGCTTCATATGCTCGAATTCATTTTCATCCAAGCGCCCAGGCTTCAGAAGCACGGCGTCAGGAATACCGATTTTACCAACATCATGCATCGGTGCTGCTTGTCTTAGTTGCTCAGCTTGAAATTCAGTCATTCCGTAGGCAAGTGCAAGTACTTTACTGTAACGGCTCATACGCGCAATGTGTTCACCAGTATCTGTGTCTTTGTATTCTGCTGCACGTCCTAAACGGTTTATCAAATCAATATGAGCGAGCTGTAATTGCTGTGCTTGCACTAATGATAAATGAGTTTTAACTCGTGCTCGGACAATTGCAGGGCTGATGGGTTTTGTAATGTAGTCTACCGCACCTAGCGCAAAGCCTTCTGATTCGTCTTGTTCATGTGATAAAGCTGTCACAAAAATAATCGGAATATGAGCGGTTTCTGGTGTAGATTTCAGTATTTCACAGACTTCAAAGCCATTCATATCTGGCATCATCACATCTAATAGAATTAATCTTGGCGGCTCATTCTTAATAAGTTGCAATGCAAGTTCACCTGATTTCGCAAATGATAAGCGGTAGTCATTGCCTAATACTTCACGCATTACTTTAAGGTTAGCGGGTTCATCATCTACGATAAGAATTCTTTCGCGCTCAATAAGTTCGCTCATGATTTCTCCTCACTTGCAGTTATTTCACGTTGCAATTTCTCAATCGCTTCCTGTGCAGCATTAAAATCAAAATTGTCAAAATGTTCACAAATTTCATTTATTTGCGATTTAAAAGCAGGCTGGGTGTTCGACGCCACTTGAGCCAAAAAGTCATCGTCAATTTCGGCATGTTTTGCGTGCTTTAGCAGTGTGTCTAAGGCTTTATTTAGCTCACTCGTAGGCATCATAGTAACTGATGTTTGTTCCTCTTGAGTTTTTGTTTCGGCTATTTTTGAGCGTAAAAAATGCCATTCATCTTCACATGCATGGATGAGTGAAATAAAACGAGTCCCTCTTAGTTCATTCTCTGCTTGAGAAAGTAAATGTAGCAGTTTTCCTAGCGCTAAATTCCCGGCAACGCCTTTTAAAGTGTGCAAAATTGTTTTCACCTCAGAACTATCAGTATTAAGCTCTTTTAAACGAATCATATTGGCATAATGATCAGATAAAAACGCTGCTATTTCTGAGTTTAGTTTTTCGCTACTTCCCCACATTTTCAGGCCTTTTGCATAGTTGATATGCTGCTTAGATTTATCTGGCTGATGTTGAGATATTGTATTAACTTCTAACCCTAAAACCTTTGCTATTTCATGGTTAACTTGCTGAATATCAACGGGCTTATTAGCGAAGCCATTCATACCGGCTTGTTTTGCGGTTAATTTGTCTTGTTGTAAAACACTGGCAGTTAGGGCAATGATAGGGGTTTTTTTGAGTTGTTGTTGCTGCTCTTTTTCTCGAATCACTTTACACGCTGTAATCCCGTCGCACTCTGGCATGTGTATATCCATTAAAATTACATCAAAGCTATTTTTTTCGAAGGCGCTGATAGCCTCTAAGCCATTCTTCGCTTTTGTAACAACATGACCAGCTTGAGAAAGTAAAATATTCAGTAACTCGAGGTTTTGTTCTATATCGTCAACAACTAGAACTCTCAGAGGCGGCAGGTTTAAGATATTATTACTTAATTTATCAACTTTATTAATATCACCTTCTTTTAGAGGTAAAGAGAAAAAGAAACAACTTCCTTTGTTCTCAGTGCTCACAGCACTAATGCTGCCACCCATTAACTCTACCAGTTGCTTACTAATCGTTGTTCCTAACCCTGTGCCACCAAAACGGCGAGTCATAGTTCCATCAGCTTGCTCAAATGGCTGGAAAATTGCTTTTAGTCTATGTTTTGCGATACCAATGCCTGTATCTTGCACTTCAAAAAACAACTGGTTGTTTTGCGTTTTACTGATACTAATTGTCACAGAGCCTGTTTCAGTAAATTTAATCGCATTACCAATTAGGTTGTTTAATACTTGGCGAATACGCGAATCATCTCCAATGTATATTGGCGCAACATTTTCGGCTATTTTTAAATCGAGAAGTAAGTTTTTTCGTTTCGCTTCAAGCCAAAAGGTTGAAACGATATTATCTAGTAGAGCCTGCAAATTAAAGTGTTCAAGCGTGATATCTAATTTACCTTTTTCTAGCTTTGCGGAGTCGAGTACATCATTTAATAAATGCAATAATGACCTGGCCGAACTATTCACAGTAATTATATGCTTTTGTTGTTCTTTGCTAAGCGGGCTATCCATCAAAATATCACTAAAGCCAATTATAGCGTTCATTGGTGTGCGGATTTCATGACTCATATTCGCCATAAATGCTTGTTTGGCTTGTGCAGCGGCTTCAGCTTCTTGCTTGGCTGTCTTTAATGACTCCTCATATTCATGACGTGAGGTTATGTCGACTAGCACGCCATCTATCCATTTGTCGTTGGAATCTGGATTATGGTTAACTGTGCCTTGATCTAGTACCCAAACTGTTTGGCCATTACGGTGTTTAATTCTATATTCAACAGCGTATTGGCTAGAATTTGAGATGGCGTCGTCTAGGGCATCTGCTATGTGCTGCTCATCCTTGGAATTTATGATATCTGCAAATGCTACTTCGTTTGATGTGAACTCCTGTGCTGTGTAACCGGTTAATTCAAAGACTCGTGGGCTAATAAACAGCATCGTCCAGTTTTTATCAAGTAAACAACGAAATACAGCACCGGGTGTATTATTCATCAAGGTACGATATTGTAGTTCTTTTTCTTCTAGACTCTGTTGCAGGGCGCGTTGCTGAGTTAAATCAGTAATAAACCCTACAAATAGAGTCTCTTCACCTGGTTGTTTCACTTCTCCAAGGCCAAGACGAATAGGAAATAAATGGCCATCTTTATGTTTTGCGCAAACATCTCTGTTGATGCCAATTACTTTTTTAAGCTCATGATTGCCACTATTTAATAAGTAATCATCATGATGTGCAGCAATTTCGTCATTCATTAAAATTTTAACGTTTTGTCCGAGAACTTCCTGTTGCTGCCAGCCAAAAATAGCTTCTGCAGATTTATTAAAGCTTAAAATTCTTCCTTTAATGTTAATAGTCACAATGCCATCAATAGCTGTACTTAAAATAGCATCTAAACGAGATTCTTCGGCAGATTTCTCCACCAACAGCATACGATAGCGAACCATTCCATTGATAATGCCTACGAGTGCAGTTAATAAAACGGTGGCAAACGCGACGCAAATAGCAATAAGTTCAATATGTGATGTATCAACGTTATCGGATAAGAGGGGCGAAGTCGCAACAAAGCGAGTCGCAGCCATTCCCATGTAATGCATACCGGCAACGGCAAAACCGAGAATAATGCTGCAAATTATTCTACTTTGAAAGTGAGATAAACGCTTAAAATGGTCACTCAAATGAAAGCGAGTGTATAAGCCTATGAATGACAGGCCAACAGCGACAACAATAGATGCAGCGAACCACCAAGGGTCATAACGTAACAATGGACTCATTTGCATCGCAGCCATGCCTGTATAATGCATGGTGCCAATACCTGCACCTAATAATACAGAACTGACTAGAAGCTTTAACGTTTTTGGGATCTGGGTATTACCCTTGCGCCGAAGAAAAGAAAATGCTGTTAAACACGCGAAAAATGCCGGTACAAACGAAAAGAATGTTAAAGTCGGATCGTAGTTAATTGTGGTGCATAGTGAAAATGCCAGCATGCCAATGAAGTGCATACTCCAAATACCACCAGATAAAACCAGTGCGCCAGTACCATTGGCGAGTTGACGGTAAGAATTAAAGTTAGTTTTATTTGCAAGATCAATAAGGTGTAAAGAAAAATAAGCGGCAAAGACGGCCGTGGTAATCGACAAAAGGACTAGAGTCGGGTCGTAGGTACCGTTTATTAATAAATCTGAACTTTGATCAGTAAGAAAAAATTCTGCTAGCATAGAATAAGTTAAAGGCTGCATATGCTTTCAGTCTAATACAATTTAAAATTTATTAAGAGTAAAAGATGTGAAATTAATGAATTTAATTATTTTATATTAGCTATAAATGCTTAGTTTTAAATTCATGTTTTTTATCCATCACTTTTTATCAATAGATACTGTTAACGCGTCATGCGTTTGACGAATACGACAACGAATAAAGCGAGTGAAAAGCTCCCACAAAATGCTTCAACTGCTGCAATAAATCGAGAGAAACCAATAGGTGTTATGTCACCGTAACCTAGAGTCGTAAAGGTAACAACACTAAAATAAATGCTATTTAGAAATGCAAATAAATTGTCTTCAATAGAGTTAGAAAAATCTAATCTTATTAGCGTATCTTGATAATTCACCCCAAATAAAAAATAACAGAGTGCACAACAAATAATAAGCGACAAACTAAAACGAATGACATTCTCAGGCTTTTCGCCATAGCCGCATAACATATCGATAAAGCTTGAAGTTATTTGTTTACTTGAACCTTTAGGGTATTGCGCATGACGCATGCGCAATTCTTTATAAGTAAAGTTACCGGCAAGCTCAAATAGTCCTTGATTTTCAGAAGCTTTTCTTAAATTACGGTATATTTCTTCAGATTGTTCGAATAAGTCTCGTGCTTCTGAGTTGTGCTTATTCTTGCGGGCTTTAATGGCCGCCGTTTCTTGCAGTAATTGGTCGCCTAGCTCGATATTATCAATTCTGCTGTCGTTGAGTTTGATACCTAATAAGTTGGTATTTCTTAAGTCACAGTAATGCAAACTAGCACTGTGAAGGTTAGCTTTCATTAGTGAGGCATTAGCAATCTTATTATTAAATAAATGAGCGCCCGTTAAATTTGCTCGATAGAAGTTGCAGTACGAAAGGTTATAGCCCTCTTCATCATCCTGTTTGATTAAGTTAAGCCCAGAAAGATTTGCTCGCTTTAATTGTAACCCTTCTAGTAAGCCTCCTTTTTTGGCATAGCGTTCTAATTTTTGGGTTAGATCTAGCCCTGATTTATCAAATTTACTATCATGCCAAAAGCAAAATCCAGAGCCCATATCTGTTTCTTGGCACTTGTTACCTGTTGGTGAGGTATAACTACAACATGGTTTGTCAGGCATAAGGATGAAAACTTATTTGTGAGTCATCTTTATAGATTAGCAGCTATTTAGCAGGGTAAAATGGAATCTCTCATTTTTTTATTAATTGAATTGGCTTACTTTTGTTGGATTACACCCTAAAGCGCAGTAAACGCAGAACAACCGTGGCAATTAAAGTTGCTGAGCAGAAACTCACTGTGTATGCGCCTTTTTATGTTCCACAAACTGAAATAGATGCCTGGCTAAACACTAAGCAAGATTGGGTCGCTGAACAAATAGCAAAGCAATCTATACAAGCTGAGCATCGCCAATTGCCATTAGTAAACGCCACTATTAAGTTGTTTGGGCAAAACGTCCCGATAGTATTCGGCAAAGGCCCGAAAAACACTTGGCATCAAGATGCGCGGCATCAGCTTACCTTACTAATATCATCACGTGTCAAACATCAAGAGGCTAACTACCTCGCTTTGCTTGAGCAGTTTATGCATGAAAAGCTTGAGAGCTATATCGAAATGCGAGTGCATGATTACTGTTTGCAAATGTCTGAGACGTTGCCTACAAAGCTTAAAATTCAACATTATAAACGTCGCTGGGGCAGTTGTAACAAACGCCGTGAGCTGACTTTTAATTTACATTTAGCAAGTGCGCCAACCTGGGTGATTGATTATGTAGTTGTCCATGAGCTTGCGCATCTTTTACATATGAATCATAGCGCTAAGTTTTGGCAACGTGTGAGCCAGTTTTATCCAGACTATAAAAAAGCAGAGCAATGGTTAAAAGCGAATGGGAGCAGTTTGAGTTGGTAGATTAAGTTAGCGAGAGTAAAGCTAGAAAGAGTAAAGCTAGAAAGAGTAAAGCTAGAAAGAGTAAAGCTAGAAAGAGTAAAGCTAGAAAGAGTAAAGCTAGAAAGAGTAAAGCTAGAAAGAGTAAAGCTAGAAAGAGTAAAGCTAGAAAGAGTAAGAGTGGTGGAGGGAGCTGGATTCGAACCAGCGAAGGCTGAGCCGTCAGATTTACAGTCTGATCCCTTTGGCCGCTCGGGAACCCCTCCACACAAATTTTTACTATTGCATTTGGCCCCACTTCACTGAGAAGAAAAGTGGTGGAGGGAGCTGGATTCGAACCAGCGAAGGCTGAGCCGTCAGATTTACAGTCTGATCCCTTTGGCCGCTCGGGAACCCCTCCACACAAATTTTTACTATTGCATTTGGCCCCACTTCACTGAGAAGAAAAGTGGTGGAGGGAGCTGGATTCGAACCAGCGAAGGCTGAGCCGTCAGATTTACAGTCTGATCCCTTTGGCCGCTCGGGAACCCCTCCAATGCAACGGCGCTGATAATAGCAAACTGATTTTTTAAGTAAAGAAAAAAACTAAAGAAAAATGCATAAATGCCGATAACTGGTTAATCAAGAAACTATTTGGCTAAAGACTATGCAAATTGATGGTTTGTTGCTCACAGAGAGTCAACTCGATAATCGTCTAAATAAAAGTGTTCACGAGCACCGCTCTGGAGAGTTTGCTTTATTACTCGCAATGCTTTCTCATGATGCGCTCGATTTTAGCCAGTTCCACCTACCAAAAACTGAATTAAGCAATCCTGAAGTATCTGAGTCTGCTCTGCGTACTGAATTAGGTGCTGGTCCTACACAACCATTAGCTCCCGAACAGTTTGACATGCTAATTGGGCAAGAAAATGCATTTAGACTATTGCAAGGTGGTTTATCAGATATAAAATTACGTCATTGCTTAAATCCAGAGCCTTTGAATGTTCGTGATGATAAGCAACATGTGCCGCTAGAAGTGATTGATAACTGTGAGCCAGCAGTTAGAAAACGCTTTTATGAAAAAAACAAACCCGTTGAGCGCCCACAAATCGACGCTGCCGCATTTTATGATAGTCTTACTAATGAGGCGATACATCAACCTCTGCATTTGGCGACAGCTTAGCATTCGAGGCTTAATCGAATTGTCACAGACTATGAATAAACTTAATAAAAAGTACAGCTAAATTAAGATGCGCTTGTTATAATAGCAGTCTATGGCTTAATGCCATTGTCATTGAACCAAGTTACTAGGACTATAATGAAGAAAACATTCACGCTAAACCACGAGAAAATTAAATACCCTCGTATGGTTGATGCAGCCAAGCACGAAGTAAAAAAATACTTGAAACGTGAGCGTAATAAAACACTCCCAGCAGGTGCCGACTATTGGGCGTTTGACTGTAAGTTTGGTGAATCAGCGGATGAGGCCAATGTCGTTCACGTGGCAGAGATTAATAAATGTATTAGCGATATTGAAGCAAAAGAGCTTACATCGTTTTATGTTGAAATCTTAGCGCGTCCTGCACAGCGTCAACATCAAGAGTTTGACGAAGAGTAATACGAATATCAGTTCGCAGTAATACTCTAAAACAAAAAAGGGCCATCAGGCCCTTTTTAGTTTTAGTAATCAATTATCGCGCAAACGGATCGGCATTTATTTTTTCTATGTACCAATTGCCTTTTTTACGCATCATTTTCACACTGCGCATATCATCAATTTTCTTACCATTAAAATAACCCGTAAAAATCAAATTGATGTTGGCTTTATCGCCATACTGTTCGCGCAAGCTCATGTTAGTCATATCGACTTCAATCACCACTTCATCGTATTGCATATTGACTAAGTTGCGAGCGAACTGCCCAGCGGTACCATAAGATTTCATAATTCGCGCCATTTTCGGCGTGGCGTATTCCATCGCTTTATTTAAATCGTTTTGGTTATACAAAGCATCAAAATAGAGGGTCGCTACGTTACCAGGGGTGTTTTTTTCACCTTTTGGTGCATCTTCAGAGCCGCAACCGGAAAGAATGCTGCTACTTAAAAGGATAAAAATTAAAAGTATATTTTTCATTGTTGTAGTTTTTCGAGTGAACTTAAAATAAAGTGTGTGACTAAATGAGCATGATGTAAAGTTAACTCGGTAAAATTAATAGTTTTATTTATTTTGGATAATAAAAAAGGATGCATGTTTGCATCCTTTTTAAAAACTAAGAGATTCTTGGTGATTACTGAACAAGCTCTTTATCGCTGAACTCTTCAGCAAATAATGGGCTTGATAAGTAACGCTCAGTTGCACTTGGTAAAATTACCACAATGTTTTTGTCTGCGTTTTCAGGTTTTTCAGCAAGGCGCTTTGCAGCAACTACTGCGGCACCTGAAGAAATACCCACTAAAATGCCTTCGTTTTTCATCAGTTCATGAGCCATGGCAATGGCATCTTCATTTGATACTTGCTCTGCAGCATCTACAACTTCTAAATCAAGGTTGCCAGGGATAAAGCCTGCACCGATACCTTGGATTTTATGAGGGCCCGGTTTAATTTCTTCACCAGCTAAAGTTTGGCTAATAACTGGCGAGTTAGTTGGTTCAACAGCAACCGATTGTACATTTAAGCCTTTCTCTAGTTTAAGGTAACGGCTAACACCTGTAATAGTACCACCAGTACCAACACCTGCTACGAAAATGTCGATTTTTCCGTCCATTGCTTCAAAGATTTCAGGACCTGTTGTTTCAAAGTGAATTTTTGGGTTAGCTGGGTTTTCGAACTGTTGTAAAAGAATGTACTTTTCAGGCTCACTTGCTTGAATTTCTTTTGCTTTTTGAATTGCGCCATTCATGCCTTTAGCGCCATCAGTTAAAACTAGGTTAGCACCTAACGCTTTTAATAATTTACGACGCTCAAGGCTCATTGTGTTAGGCATAGTTAGAGTTAGTTTGTAGCCACGAGAAGCCGCTACAAATGCTAGTGCAATACCTGTATTGCCTGAAGTCGGCTCGATTAACTCTTTGTCTTTAGTTAAGACACCTGACTTTTCTGCTTCCCAGATCATTGAAGCACCAATACGGCATTTAACACTGAAGCTTGGGTTACGTGATTCTACTTTAGCAAAAACATTACCTGATGTTACGCGGTTAAGCTTTACAATTGGTGTATTACCAATCGTTAATGAATTATCTTCAAAAATGTTAGACATACTGTTCCCTTGGAAGCAATTTATTCAATCGTGATCAATGAGCTTAGGCTATTGATCTGTAATAGTCACACTTTACTGTGGTGAATAAAAAACGAAAGTAAAGTTTGGCTATAACATATAGCGAATAGGCTTAGATACCCAAACCATCTCAAGGTGCGAGTTTCAGTTGGAATTAATATAGTTTAGGAACAAGCAAACAAAGTAAGGGGAGGGCGCACCAAAAGGTGCGCTGATAAGGTCTTAAAGCAACCAAGCGTAGCTAAATTTAGCAAATAACGTGCGCTGCTCTTTAGTCATTGATGACAGCTCATCATCTTGATAGCCATTATCAGAGTAACCAGCAAAGAATACAGTTTGCGGATTCAGCTTGTAAGAATACAGTAGCTGAGTGGCTAACTTTTTATATTGGCTATCAACATCATCTATGTAATTAGCCTGATTGCGTTCTAAATCGGTATAAATGACTGCAAGGCGTAAAAAGCTATTCACGTTGAATTGGTAAGTTAAACGCACATCACTTAAATTGGCGGTAAATACTTCACTGCCATCGGCTTCAAGTTGCTCATAAGTATGACGTAAACGCACTTCAAAATGCTTACCAAGGTTCATATTCAGCACAGGGCGTATATGGAACTTATCACCAACGCGGTTATTAGCTAAATCAACGGCATTACCTGTGTACATATATAAAGAAGCAAATACCCCAGCGGTGGGTTTAAAGTCACTGTACAAGCCAACGCCATTTTCGCTAAACAAGTCGGTGTTGCCGTCGATATCTAAACGTGATTTGTCGTGGCGAAGGCCAGTGCGATTACGATGCTCAACAGAGACCTCAAAAAAGCTTTGTAACGGGCCGCTGACTGAAAAGCTGGTTTGTGCTTCTTTTTCGAGAAGTTCATTATTTTCGTTGTGAGTAATATCCCAATCAGCATATAGGTTAGCGCGATTCCACCAATTGCCTTTATCGCCATACCAGCGGTATTCGCCACCAGTCGTAAACTTTTTAAAATCAACTTGTGAGATAAAGCCTAAGTCAGCTCTCAAATCGGCATCGCGGTAATTATAATCGGCAAATGCGCGCCAGTATTTCTCGTCGTGTTGATACTTTAGGTAGTAACCAGTACCTGATTGCTGTTCTTTACTTAAAACACGCAGTACGCCTTCGTTGTAGTCGCAGTCACTATTTAATTCACAACTCACTTGCTCTGGCTGTGAGCAGTTATCCCCATCACATAACTCGTCGATAAAATCTTGGCTGTATTGCGTTTGTGACTTTAATACTTGCACTAAGAACACATCGTTTACTGTTGGTTTGTATTTACTATCCAAACTATAAACTGTGTTTTTATAGTCATCACTTTGTCTGTGTGTTGCAGTTGACCCAAGTGATAAGCCTGATTCAAAATCGTATCGATAACGCAGGGCACCGTTTTCACTTTTCTCGTCTAGGGCGACAAGAGATGAACCTAAATTGCCAGGGATCAACACATTGGTTTGCGCGTCATTGGCAATGAAGCCGGCAAATGTATGACCATTTTTGCTGCCGGTGATTTTCGTGCCGTAATCTGGCTGGGCAATATTACGGGTATGAATAAGGTTAAGTGTAGAGGCAAAGTAGTCAGCGTTATCTAAAAAGAAGGCACGCTTTTCAGGGAAGAATAAACTAAAGTTATTGTTCACACTCAATTGTGCAACATCTGCTTCAACCTGAGAAAAGTCAGGATTAATCGTCGCATTTAAGGTGATATCTGGGGTGATCCCCCATTTAACATCTAGGCTGGCTTCAGTATTGTTCTCTGACTCCCAATCAGCTACTTGAGCGCCATCAATATCACGGGTCTCATTTTTGCCAAGCACCAAAGATGGAATAATCGCTACGTTATTGCCTTGCTTTGCTTGTTCAAAGCCTTGGTAACTTGGCATTTGGCAAATCCAACAATTGTTCCCGTGGTCAATCTGCATATTTGAGATACGTAACCGTTCACTGCGCGGTAAAAAGCGTAAAAACTCCATTGCCATCGTTTTAGTCGCTACGCTGTCGTCAAAATTCAATACGCGTAATGGAATGGCCACTTCAACTGTATAGCCTTTATCATGAATAACACCGACGCTATCCCAAATACCATCCCATGATGAGCTTTCTTGCTTGGTTAGTTCATTTTCTATTGAGTCTTGCTGTACGCCAAGAGGATTAATAAAAAATTGATAGGCTAATTGAGAGTTATTGTATGAATCTATTTTTAGGCCAACTAAGTCATCATCCCAGGCAGCATCACGATCACGATAAAAAGCACGAATAAGTTCTGGGTTTGGGTCATTCGCTTCAAAGCCAATAAAAAGTGTTTCGCCATCTTCATAAACATAGGCGTGGGTGGTAACTGGGCTTTTACTGTTTTCATAAGGCCAAGTAACGTTGCCTATGGTAATTTTTTTTGCACGTTGCCAACTTGGTTCATTAAGCTGGCCATCGATTGTTGCCTGCTCTGCAATAAAAGGAAGGGTGACAGGCTGGCTGGTGGCCAAGCTGGTAAAAGGCACGCTCAATAGAGCGGCACTTAACATTGATTTATACATAAGCACTATACGGGTATTCAAAACTGCGAGCATGTTATTAATTTGCAACTTTGTTAACAAATGCAACGCGACAGGGCGCATATATTTACGTTCAAATTAGATTCTAACAAGCTGTGGTGGTAATTTGCGCAGTTAAACGTTAATTTGGCTGTTTTATAACAAAAGTAAACTAAAACGTGGTAAAAGATTACCACCTAAAAATTGAAGTGATCGTTATGAATTTAATTCTAAAATTAATTGCTGGTATTGTTGCCGGTATTTTAGTGGGCTTATATGTGCCACTAACAGGTGTTGAACTCCTTTACACAGTAAAAGAAATAATAGGTCAGTTGATCACCTTTACCATCCCGTTAATTATTTTATTTTTTATCGCATCAGGTATTGCTGGTTTACCAAAAGGGTCAGGCCACTTGTTAGGAAAAACAGTTGGCTTTGCATATGGTTCAACCGTTATTGCTGGAACCTTAGCGTTTTTACTTGTCAGCGCTATGATCCCATTGTTTGATGGCGGTTTAACGTTTGAAGCAGAAGTTGCTACCGAAGTGGGCAGCTTTATTGATTTAGAAATTCCACCTCTTATGAGTGTAATGACAGCACTTGCTGCGGCGTTCATTTTTGGTATTGGTATGAGCCAATTACAGCTTGATACTTTAAAGAAAGTATCAGATCAGGGCCGTGATGTGATTGATGGCTTACTAGCAAAAGTAATTATTCCTGCGTTACCTTTTTACATTGCTGGTGTATTTGCGGAAATGACCGTTGCAGGTACGGTGGTTGATACGCTACAAACCTTTGGTATTGTTTTGCTAGCTGCATTAATTATGCATTGGCTATGGCTAACTGTTTTATATGTATCTACAGGCATTTTACTAAAGCGTAATCCATTAGAGCTTGTAAAAAATATGCTACCCGCTTATTTTACTGCTTTAGGTACAATGTCGAGTGCAGCAACAATTCCTGTTTCGCTTCGCTCAAGTAAAGCAAATAATGTAAAAGAAGATGTGGCTAACTTTACAGTACCTTTATGTGCAACCATCCATTTATCGGGCTCAACAATTACGATTGTGACATGTGCAATGGCTGTCATGTTCTTATCACCGAATATGGATGTACCATCGTTATTTGGTATGTTGCCATTTATTATGATGCTAGGCGTTGTAATGATTGCTGCGCCTGGCGCACCAGGTGGGGCAGTTATGTCGGCATTGGGTCTTTTAACAAGTATGCTTGGTTTTAATGAAGGTGCGGTTGCATTAATGATTGCACTTTATTTAGCACAAGATAGCTTTGGAACTGCCTGTAATGTAACAGGTGATGGTATCATTGCCCTATGGGTTGATCGTTTCAGCGAGAAAGCATCAGCTTAAATTTAATTAGTGAAACGATATTTTGATTTATCGTTTCACTTTTTCTGTGCTAATGTGGCACATTAAATTGTGCGAAAGCAGCTATTTGGTTATTTGAGGGTGTTCCATTGATTAATGTACTTTTAGTTGATGACCATGAACTTGTACGGACAGGGATCAGACGTATACTTGATGATGTTCGCGGTTTTAAAGTGGTGGGTGAAGCTAAAACCGGTGAAGAAGCGGTGCAATTTTGCCGTCAACATTCACCAGATATCGTGTTGATGGACATGAATATGCCAGGTATTGGCGGTTTAGAAGCGACAAAGAAAATCTGTCGTTATTGCCCAGATGTAAAAATTATTGTGCTTACTGTGCATTGTGAAGACCCATTCCCAAGTAAAGTAATGCAAATCGGTGCACACGGTTATCTGACTAAAGGTGCCGGTTCTGATGAAATGGTTAACGCCATTCGTGCAGTGAATGCAGGACAACGTTATATTGCGCCTGAAATTGCGCAGCAAATTGCGCTTGCCCAGGTAAGTGGGCGGACAGATGAAAACCCTTTCCAGAGTTTGTCCGAGCGTGAGCTGCAAATCATGCTGATGATCACTAAAGGTGAGAAAGCGCAAGACATCGCAGAGCGTTTGAACCTCAGTTCAAAAACGGTGAATAGCTATCGCTATCGCATGTTTGAAAAGCTAAATGTAGGGGGGGATGTTGAACTTACCCATTTAGCAATTCGTCATAAAATGATCGACATTGATAGCTCGCATTAATTTGCTCAATGTCTGATTTCGAACCAGCCCGTTTTTTAAAAACACTATCAAGTGAGCCCGGTGTCTACCGAATGCTTGATAGTGAAGGGCAAGTTATCTATGTCGGTAAGGCAAAAAATCTAAAAAAGCGTGTCAGTAGTTACTTCCGTAGCAATGTAACTGATAGTAAAACGCGTGTCTTAGTCAGTAATATTTGCGGTATTGAAGTCACCCTGACTAACACCGAAACCGAAGCCTTATTACTCGAAAACAATCTAATAAAAAAATATCAGCCTCGTTATAATATTTTGCTGCGAGATGATAAGTCATATCCATATATTCTGTTAACAGATCATAAGCACCCGCGACTTGCTTTTCATCGTGGTAGCCGAAAAATTAAAGGCGAATATTTTGGTCCATTCCCAAGTGCGGGAGCGGTTTCTGAAAGTTTGCGTTTAATGCAAAAAATTTTTCCGGTTCGCCAATGTGAAGATGCCTATTATCGAGCGAGAAGCCGTCCCTGTTTACAATATCAGTTAAAGCGCTGCTCAGCACCGTGTGTAAATAAAATCTCCGATGAAGAGTACCAACAAGAAGTTGATTTTGTCCGTAAGTTTTTGCTGGGTAAATCTCATGAAGTTATCGCCGATTTAGTCACAAAGATGGAGCAAGCAAGTAAAGAACTTAAATTTGAGCTTGCGGCCAAAGTCCGTGACCAAATCATGTTGCTTCGAAAAATGCAGGAGCAACAATCTATTTCAGGTAATCATGCCGAAATGGATGTAGTGGGTTTTGCGCATTTAAATGGTTTAAATGCGGTTCACTTATTAATGATCCGCGACCACAAAGTGCTAGGCAGTAAAACTTATTTCCCTAAAGTACCAAAAGACTCCGGTGAAGAAGAAATTCTAACCTCGTTTTTAGGTCAATATTATTTAGCACCCGGTGCAACGGGGCGCATTGCCAAAGAAATTATCTTACCGTTTTGTATTGAAGAAAGTGAGCCATTAAGCGAAGCGCTTACGGCAATCTCTGGACGTAAAGTGAGTCTAAAAGTTGCTAATCGCGGTGAGCGGGCACAGTATTTAAAGCTTGCTAATAAAAATGCACTTAACAGCATTAGTGTTAAGCAAAGCACGCAGGATTCAATCAACAAACGTTACGCACAATTAAAAGAAACATTACGTCTCGATGATATTAATCGCATGGAATGTTTTGATATCAGCCATACAATGGGTGAAAACACGGTAGCAAGTTGTGTGGTGTTTGATTCGCAAGGGCCTAATAATAAAGAATATCGTCGATTTAATGTTACTGGTATCACCGGCGGTGATGATTATGCTGCGATGGAATTTGCACTTAATAAACGCTACAACAAAGTAGTCGATGAAGAAAAAATTCCAGATGTCATCTTCATTGATGGTGGTAAAGGTCAATTATCTCGTGCTGAGCAATATTTTGAAAACTGGCCGCATAATAAAATGCCATTGCTGGTGGGTGTTGCAAAAGGTACTAGCCGAAAACCAGGTTTAGAAACGCTATTAATTGATGGCGGACGTAAAACAATACCACTTGATTCAGATGCACCAGCGCTGCATTTAATTCAGCATATTCGTGATGAGTCGCACCGTTTTGCCATTGCAGGGCATCGTAATAAACGACAAAAACAACGCACACAATCATTGTTAGAAGAAATTACCGGCGTAGGACAAAAGCGCCGACAAGCATTATTAAAATATTTAGGGGGCATGCAAGGGGTAAAAGCTGCTAATATAGACCAATTAAAACAAGTTCCTGGGATCAGCCCTGAAATGGCTGAAAAGATATTTAATCATTTGCATGACAAGGCGTAGCCTTCGTGCGAATATAGAAAAAAAGACATCTCCAAGTAGTTATGTGGAATATTCCAAACACACTCACAACCTTTAGACTTTTTCTTATCCCCATTTTTTTGGTGATATTTTATTTGCCTTTCTCATGGGCGTTTTTCGCAGCTGCGTTTGTTTTCTGGCTTGCGTCAATCACAGATATCCTTGATGGCTATCTAGCGCGTCGTTTAAATCAGTCAACGCCATTTGGTGCGTTCTTAGATCCGGTTGCAGATAAAGTAATGGTGTGTGCGGCACTGGTTGCTTTATCGAGTCATTATCAAACCTTGTATATGACTATTCCGGCATTAGTGATTATTAGCCGTGAAATTGTTATTTCTGCTTTACGCGAATGGATGGCAGAGCAGGGTAAACGTGACAACGTAGCTGTATCAAACATGGGTAAGTTTAAAACTGCGGCACAAATGCTAGCCATTATTGGTTTGATCTGGCAGTTTGATACATGGATGATCTACTTAAGTTATGGCCTTTTGTACGTCGCAACATTGTTAACGCTTAGTTCTATGTTGCAGTATTTAATGGCAGCATGGTCAGAATTGACCAAAAATTGATCCTAAACGTTTAATTACACACCGTTTTAGATAAAAAATAAGCAAACAGTTCAAAACTAGCATTTTTTATATTGACGCGTTTAATAATCTCTGTAGAATGCGTCCGTGTTGAGAGGGCATAGCCCCCAAGATAAAGAAAGCGGCACTAGCTCAGTTGGTAGAGCGCAACCTTGCCAAGGTTGAGGTCACGAGTTCGAGCCTCGTGTGCCGCTCCAATTATCTAATTTGGCGGAATGGCAGAGTGGCCATGCAGCGGATTGCAAATCCGTCTACCTCGGTTCGACTCCGGGTTCCGCCTCCATTCAACACTCCACACGCTCTATGAGCAACCCGATGCCCGGGTGGTGGAATTGGTAGACACAAGGGATTTAAAATCCCTCGCTGGTAACAGCGTGCCGGTTCAAGTCCGGCCCCGGGCACCATTTGTGGTTAACTACAGTACCAAATGTGGTTATAAAAATGATATTAGAGTTAATATGATGCGGCACTAGCTCAGTTGGTAGAGCGCAACCTTGCCAAGGTTGAGGTCACGAGTTCGAGCCTCGTGTGCCGCTCCATATTAGCTTTATCCACTTGCTTTAAATAGCAAACCCGATGCCCGGGTGGTGGAATTGGTAGACACAAGGGATTTAAAATCCCTCGCTGGTAACAGCGTGCCGGTTCAAGTCCGGCCCCGGGCACCATTTTGATAAAGAAAAATTTGCGGCACTAGTTCAGTTGCCAGAACGTTATCATCGTAACCTCAAGGTTGTGCACCAACGGACAAAATACTGACAGAAACAAATTTGCGGCACTAGCTCAGTTGGTAGAGCGCAACCTTGCCAAGGTTGAGGTCACGAGTTCGAGCCTCGTGTGCCGCTCCAATTATTTGGAAGCGATAAGGCGGAATGGCAGAGTGGCCATGCAGCGGATTGCAAATCCGTCTACCTCGGTTCGACTCCGGGTTCCGCCTCCATATAATACTCCACATGCTCTTTCGAGCGACCCGATGCCCGGGTGGTGGAATTGGTAGACACAAGGGATTTAAAATCCCTCGCTGGTAACAGCGTGCCGGTTCAAGTCCGGCCCCGGGCACCATTTACATAAAATACCTCTTCTCTATTTCATTTTTATTTCTTTTTTTAATCTCATCAAATTATTTTTTTATTGCCAAAATAGCTTTATAGTTTCCTTAGTCTTTTTAAAACAGCTAACGCGTTTTCAAGTTTTCAGCACTACTGAATTCAATAAATAGGATCAAGGAAAGATAATGGAGCAATTTAAACGTGGCTTAAATCAGTTCTGGGTAGGCGCCGTATTTGGGCTTTGTCTAGCGATATCGTTAGTTCTTATACCATTCCGCATAAAGATTAAATCAATTTAATCCATTCCCGATTGCACATTTTCTTCACTCGATCCGGGATTGAAATAAAGTGATTCCATGCCTTTGAAACTTCATCGACAATTTCGTCATAGCCCGAAAACACTCTATTGGATAAACAATGCTGTCGTATCCAGCTCCATACTTGCTCTATTGGATTTAGCTCTGGTGAATAAGGTGGGAGCTTTATCAGGGTTAGGTTTTTAAATTCTGCAGCTGTATCGTATGTGTGCCAGCCTGCGCCATCTATTATCACGACAGCGTGTCTTCCAACAGGTGTCGCGTGTGATATCTGGCGCATATGCTGCGTCATTGCTTCTTTATTTACGAATGGGCTAACTAACGCTTCTGTTTGGCCTGTGGCTGGACATACCGCGCCAAATAAGTATCCATAGTCAAATTGCTGTTGTTTTACAATCCGTGGCCGAGTGCCTGTTTCAGCCCAAATGCGCGTAGTCGGATTTTGCTGGCCAAATCGTGCTTCGTCCTGAAACCATACGTCGATCCGATCAAGAGGAAGGTGTCCTGGTGTGTGAAGGATCGTTTCCAG